>NZ_JH556658.1:623078-659075 GCF_000179595.2 Acetivibrio cellulolyticus CD2
TGTAATTTCATCAACAAGGTTCTGGTTTTTCAGTCAAATCACTAACATATATCCCTCTTAAGTTATCAAAGTCCATTTTACATCTCTTCTAACTTTTTACATCTGATTTTTTAAGTCATTTTGCAAATGCCTATAATTATTTTTACTAAAAAAACAAACTAAGGATCTTTAAATACAGTGCTCTTTAATATCAAAAATGGTTGGCTTTTCTACTACAAACATATATCTTTTGTCAGAAGCTCCGAATTCAAGATAATTCATACGAGCCTGACTGAGTGAAACTTCATTGGCACCGCCATCATAGTTGGGATTTGTAAACTGATCAATATCATTCTGCCAATAACATATTTTGCATATTTCCTCATCATCCCAGTCATTTGCAAAAGTTTGATACCCACAGCAGGGACATGTGTGTTTTTTGCTCACAGATTCCTCCCGTAAATAATTGCGCCGTGGTTTGGGTATCAAAAATCTAAATACAGATAAACCGGCACATGTTATACTGGAAAGTACTTTGCTATTTATATTAATTTTTCCGCTCTCAATAAAATAGGACATTCCTGCAAGTTTAGAAATATGTTTGATATAAAAGCACCCTATTGGAAAAAACACGAAATACATTGCTTTAAACAATTGCGATTGCGCCATTCTTTTGCTTAAGGATTCACTGTCTTTTTCATAGTACAAATTAATGATATTGAAATAACCTGTTACTGCTTCTCCTAAACTTGTTCTCAAGAATAATTTCTTAATCCTGTTTTTTAAATTAAGATCTGAAGGAATAAAATCCTTCCAGGGACTTAATGCCGCGTACTTTAGGTATTCCTTCTTCATCGGATGGAGATTCATATAATGCCACGGCTTCGAAGGTTCGGAATAGTGAATAATTGCAGGGTTATGAACAGCTTCCAGCAAATCATCCCGTATTACCCATTTTTTCTTATAAAACAACTGCAAAGTAGCCACCTGATTCCATTTAGGATGTAAGAGCTTCCACTTGTCGCATAAAACAGCATTCAAGGCATCTTGATCGGGAAACTTTATCTCGTTTCGATGGGTTAAAAGGTAATCGCTGGTTTGACCCGGTATGTTGTGATTACGCCACATAGTCATATTAATCACCATGACTCCGGCATTAAAATACTTTGATTTGCGCTTTATACCAAGACTTCTTTTATGTTGAGTCCCAAATAATCCGTCATTTTCTATACCCACATCCTCACCAGCTGCCGCGTAATACCCTGAAACATCCGTTTCCCAAAGTTCTGCAATATCACCTTTTATAATCATGTCACAGTCAAGAAAAATAATTTTTTCTACTGAAGGATCAAAAAGTTCTGTTACAAAAATTCTGAAAAACGTTACCTGCCCAAAATAGGACATCACCTTAAACGATTGATACCGCTCGGGATTAAGATGCAAAAAGTGCATTTTCAAGCCGTATTTTCCGACAATGGATGCTAAGATTTCTTTATTTTTATCTGTCAGACCTCCATCAATCACAAAAAACTCCAGACTCTCCCGTGAATCCGTATTCATTAAGAGTGATGTCAACATAATTCCAAGGTGCTGAACATATCTATCATCAGATGCTGAAACAATTTTAATAGTTTCCATTTATAAGTTCTCCCCCTAAGCGCAAGTATACAATTCTTATGTCCCTTTATTTTTAAAATGAACAAAGTCTAATATTTTGCAATCTCCCTTATATCGCTACTTTCTAATCTTGGCTTTCATCGGCAATGCTTATAAGTATTTCATATATCTCCTTAAGTACAGACCATTCTCTTTTCTTTGCCGAATTAATGGCTTGGATCAAATTTTCTATTTCGACCTTAAGCTTTAACTTAGATTTTTCAATTCGCTCCTGTGAAATATTGTACTGCAAGTCAAAAAACTTAAGACGAATGTTGTTAAACTCCTCAACTACCTTCAGATACTCTTCATACTTTTCAAGAAGAATATCATGAAGTTCAAACCGGTTCATGATAAAATTCAACCTGGTAGCAATGCCTTTCTTATGCTCTGAGAGCATATGCACAGCCCTATAGTCAGTTAAAAACTTACCTTCAACAAATCCATGAAGGGCTCGAATAACAACATCATGCACAGCAAAACCATAATTAATGCGCTCTTTTGACATCTTCCAGTAGTAAACTATGGAGTCGTCGCCCTTTGAATACAAGTAATTTTTTATATCATGTGCAAATCTTTTAAGCCTGAAAGGATGTTCACATTCAAACCTGTTCATATAAAAGATCTGGACTGCTGACTCATATGCCCACGATGATGCCGGTTCATTATAATGTTCTTTTCCCTTCTCATAGGCCTTGCTTACCGAATCATAACTGAAAATATGCTTGTTAAGAACACCTCCTATGTCATACTCGATTACATTAAACTGCCTTTCAATGTTGTTGTAGCCGTAAACAAGGGTATGATGGAGGTAATGAGTTTTTTTGTACCGTGCCTTTCCCGGAATATAATACTCATCAATTGCTACATGGAGATAATAGCCGCGGCTTATTTTGTCAGTGATAAATCCTATAATATCGGTTTCTTTTTCCAAAAGAGGTGCTCCCAATGAAATTTCGTTTATGACATCCCGATATGGAGCCCAAGTCTCAAGATACTCAAGCGTAATATAGTCATTGTTGTCAATAACGGAAAATATATTTGTATAGTGCTGAAAATACCATGTATGTAATTTTGGATCAGTAAGGATCATACATAGAGGCAGTGCACGATGACCATTTAATGTTACTTCCCTTTGAAGCTCAATTTTAAGTTCCTTAACATGCTCTTCATTTTTTACATACATCGAGGAAGGATGCCAACAGTTCTCTGTTTTATAGACCTCCTGCTTTTCCTCTTCAGGTATTATGGGAGTGACAACTTCCAAATCAACTGCACTTGTGTTTTCAATAATCTCTGCAATTGTTTTATATCTGAAAATGTCGGCAATAGATATTTCAAGGCCTTTTAGTTTTGCCTCATTGGCAGCTTTAAGAGCTTTTAAGGAATCTCCCCCTAACAGGAAAAACTCGTCATAGACTCCTACCTTATCTACCTCAAGAAGGTTACTCCAAATCTCTGCTAAATCCCATTCTCTTTTGTTTCTTGGCGCCACATATTCGGCTCCTAAGTCAATAGTATCATTAAACTTCAAAAGTGCCTGCCTATCAACCTTTCCGTTTTTCATAAGAGGCATCTTCGGAAGGGAGATAAACCTTGAAGGTATCATGAAATCCGGCAATCCCTTTTGGAGATAACCTCTAATATCAGCTACATTAACCTCTTCTTCTGTCGCAATGTATGCACACAAATATTTTTCGCCATTGCGGTCTTTTTTTACAATTACTATTGCCTCTTTTACCAAGGGGTGTTTTAATAGCTGGGTTTCAATCTCACCGAGTTCAATTCTGTAGCCCCTTACCTTAACCTGGTCATCTGCCCTTCCCAAAAACTCAATATTACCGTCAGGCAATCTCCTGGCAAGGTCTCCTGTTCTGTACATCCTACTGCCCACCACATATGGGTCGTCCAAAAATTTCTCTGCTGTAAGGTCGGGCAGGTTTATGTATCCTCTTCCTGTCCCAGCACCTGTTATATATATTTCCCCGGGAATTCCTGCCGGCTGCATCCTGCCATTTTTACCCAGTATGTATATACCTACATTTGATATAGGTTTGCCAATCGGTGGTATATCAGGTATCACATCTTCAGGCCCCATAGTGTAGGTTGTTACAACGTGAGTTTCAGAAGGACCATAATGGTTGTGGAGATAAACCCCGTTTGACTTCATGAAGCTTTTAAGCTCACCATTCACAATCAATTGTTCTCCCGCAGTGATGATATGCTCAATTGATCTAGGGAGCATTTCAACATATTTCTTTTCATTAAGTATAAACTTTAAAAAGGCTGTAGGTAAAAATATCACCTTTATATCTCTTTCTTCAATAAACTTAAACAGTTTTTCTGCATCTTTCTTTTCTTCTTCTCCTGCTATTATAAGCTCTCCGCCCGAAAGCAACGCTCCGAATATCTCCTGGTAACATACATCAAAACTTACAGTCGCAAACTGCAGCACTTTTTTACTAAAATCAATATTCGTTTTGCTGTATTGGAAATCCATGAGGTTTGCCATGTTCCTGTGTTCTATCATTACTCCCTTTGGTTTTCCTGTAGTACCTGAAGTGTAAATTATATAAAGCAGATCCTTTGGATTATTCAGATTTTCAGGATTACTAGAAGACCCTGTAAAGATATCAGCATTTTCAAGGTTTAGAATTTGACCATTAAAATCAACACCCTCCTTTAAAATACCCTGGGTCAATAAAATCCCGGTTCCGCTATCCTCTAACATATATTGTATACGTTCTTCCGGGTATTCCGGATCAATTGGAAGAATGTATCCTCCAGCCTTCAATACCGCCAAAACCGCTGTTACAAACTCAAAAGACCTTTTTGCAATAATTCCGGCAGGCTGACCCGGGTTCAAACCTTTTTCCCTTAAAAACCATGCCAATCGATTTGCTTTTTCATTGAGTTCTAAATAAGTATATTTTTTATTATCATATTCCAAAGCTGTCTTATCCGGCGTTTTAATAACCTGTTCTTCAAACATTTCATGAATTGTCTTATATCTCTCCCCATTTCCAGCTATATTGACATTGCTAACGACAGCTTCCTTTTCACTTGATGAGAGCAGATCTATATCCTTAATCTTTGCACCGGAATCGGATGCAACTGCATCAAGTATCCTAATAAAATACTGTGTCATTTGTTCTATTGTTTCACGTTTAAAAAGGCTTGTAGCATATTCAAGGGTAAATTCAATCCTGTCTTCTACTTCCATAGCTTCAAGTAAAAGGTCAAACTTTGCAGTCTTGCGCTCCATTGAAAATGGCTTAAACTTAAGTCCATTTATCTCACGGCCTTTGAAATCTGCATTTTGCATTGTAAGCATAGCACTAAAAAGCGGATTTCTGCTTAAATCTCTTTCCAGGTTTAATCTGCTGACAAGTTCTTCAAACTGATAATCCTGGTTTTCGTATGCTTCAAGGGCATTTTCCTTTACCTCATCCATGAATTGAGCAATTGTTTTATCTCCCGATGGTTTGTTTCTGATTGCAAGTGTATTTACAAACATTCCTATTATGTTCTGCAAATCGGCGTGATGTCTTCCAGCTATAGTTGAGCCTATTACAATATCATCCTGACCCGAATACATAGACAAAAGAATACTATACGCAGCCAGCAGCTCCATAAATACAGTCTTGCCGCTTCCTGCAGCCTTTTTCAGCTTTGCCAGAAGTTCAGGTCCGACTTCAAAACTCACTGCAGCTCCCTCAAAATTCTGAATTGCAGGTCTTTGATAGTCCAATGGAAGATTTAAAACCGGGATTTCGCCAGAATACTTTTCAAGCCAGTATTCTTCCTGCTTTTTCAATTCTCCGTTCTTAATAATCCTATTCTGCCACTCGGAAAAATCTCTGTATCTTAAGCTGACATCTGCTAAAGCCTCACCATTATAAAGACTTATAAACTCGTTGATCAAAATCCCCATGGAAGTTCCATCCGAAATGATATGGTGCATATCAAACATAAATACATGCTTTTGGCTATTGATTCTCATTACTCCGACTCTTAACAACGGTGCTTTACTCAAATCAAACGGTCTTAAAAATTTAAAAATTTCAGTTTCAACATCACACTCAAGTCCTTCAATATAGCTTATTGGTATATCAACGTTTCCTACTATTCTCTGCACCGGCTCCCCATCCACAATTTCAAACTGTGTTCTGAACGCTTCGTGCCGTGCCGCCAATTTCATTATTACAGATTCGAAATGGTTCTTGTCAAAGTCTCCTTCAATAACTAAAACACCGGGTATATTATATACAGCCTTTGAATTGTCAATCCTGTCTATTATATAAATTCTTCGTTGTGCCGAAGAAACAGGATAGAACTCCCTCTTTTCGGAAGGTTTTATTGTTTTATGCCTACTTTCAGAGGCATTGTCTATGTATGCGGAAAGTTCCCTGATCGTAGGTGTTCTGAAAAATTCAACAAGCGGCAATTCCACATTAAAAACCTTATTAACCCTTGAAGTAACTGCAGTAGCTTTCAGCGAATGCCCTCCCAATTCAAAAAAGTTATCCTCAACGCTTATCTGATCCATCTCAAGAACATCTCTCCAAATAGCTGAAAGTTTTTCCTCCGTTTCGGTTTCAGCAGGTAAGTAACCCTTGCCTGTACAAATATTTTCACCCGGTTCCGGAAGAGCTTTTCTATCAATTTTTCCGTTTGAATTGAGCGGAATTTTTTCTATGCCTACAAAGTAAGTAGGTATCATATACTCCGGAAGTTCAGCAGACAGGAAACTTCTCATTTCTGCGACAGTGCATTCTTTTTCCCATACAATATAGGCACAAAGGTACTTATTCCCGGAAGAATCGGTCTTATCAACTACAACAGCGTCCTTAACCAACTCGTGACAAAGCAGCTTGTTTTCAATCTCACCAAGTTCTACTCTGTATCCTCTTATTTTTACCTGGTAGTCCATCCTTCCTAAAAACTCAATATTCCCATCAGGTAAGAACCTGCCTAAATCACCTGTCCTGTACATCATTGGAGACTCGATCATATTACCTTTATAGAATGGATCAGGAACAAATCTTTCATTTGTCAGATCAGGTCTATTTATATATCCCCTCGCTACACCCACTCCTCCTATATATAGTTCTCCAGCTACACCTTTAGGCAATGGCTTACGTTCATTATCCAGTATGTAAAAAGTATTGTTGTCCATAGGCTTTCCATAAGGAATACTCTTCATAGAGCCTTCATTTCCCTTAACAGGATAATATATTGACCATATCGTACCTTCAGTAGCACCACCTAATGAAATCACGCGGGCATTTGGAAAGAAATTTACAAGTTTATCAGGAAGCTGTACAGGTATCCAATCCCCACTCATAAATACAAGTCTCAAATTTTCCTGGAGGTATGCGTTGTCCTTATCCTCAAGAGTAGATACAAGATAATTCATTGTGGATGGAACTGAATCCCAGAAGGTTATTTTGTGCTTTAAAAGCAGCATTTTTAGCTCATCAGGCTCCTGAACCTGTTCCTTCTTAGCAATTACCACCTTGCCTCCTGCGGCTAATATCCCAAATATATCGTAAACAGATAAATCAAAACACATTGAAGTAATAAATAAAAAAGAGTCTTTTTTGCTTACATTAAATTCTCTATTTACCCATGATATAAGGTTTACTGCACTATGATGTTCTATCATTACTCCTTTTGGCATTCCTGTGGAACCTGAAGTATAAATTACATAGGCAAGATCTCTGGAATCTTTCTTTATATCAAGGTTTTCATTCGAGTAAGCTTCTACTTCATCACTGCTGATTTTTATAATATTTAAGCTATCTATCTCATAATCACAATCTACCAAAACAGCAGACACATTTGAGTTTCTGAGAATATACTCCTGCCTTGCAGCAGGGTATGCAGGGTCAATAGGAACATAAGCTCCTCCGCATTTTAATATAGCAAACATTCCCACAATCATTTCAAAGTCACGCTGTACCACTAAACCTACCAAATCTCCATTCTTAACTCCTTTATCTATCAGGTACCTGGCCAACCTGTTTGCTTTCTCATTCAATTCCCTGTACGTCATTTGCCTGTCATCTACCACCACAGCAATATTACCGGAGTTCTTCACAACCTGCTCTTCAAACAAGCTATACATAGTTTTTTCCTTTGCATAAGGCAACTCAGTATTATTAAAATCGTATACCATTTCCTTTAGCTGCAAAGGATTTATTACATCCTCCAAACTCAACTCATCACAGTCTTGGTTTGCAAACACCTCAAGTATACGCACATATAAATCAGCAGCCGTCTCAATTTCTTCTGGGTAGAAGTATTTCATCGAATACTTTATTTGCATTGAGAATGCATCCAGTATTTTTGAAATCTCCAGATCAAAAAAAGTAGTTGTCATTTCATTTGTAAAAGTCTTGATACCGCTGTCAGCCTGCTCAACGCCCCCAATATCTGGCACACTTTTTAACACATGTAAATCGATAAAATTAAAGAGGGTATCGAATATAGGATTGCCATTAACTCCACTTTCTCCTATAATATCAGCAATATCTGACAGAAAAAGTTCAGTAGATTTTATTTTACAATAGCTGTCCCTAACTCTTTCTATAAGTTCAAGTTTTCCAATCCTGTTTTCCGTTGAAACCCTGATAGGTATTGTGTTTGGAAAGCATCCCAAAATATTTTCGCTGTCTTCCATAACATGCCTGTCGTGGGTTACAACTCCGGTTACAACATCCGTTTCTGTAGATAGTATCCCCAAAAGGTATATATGCGCAGCCAAACATATGTCTTTCAATGTACATTGATAGGTCTTTGCCTCCTCCTCAAGTGAATTTAAAAGGCTTCCGGCAAGATTCATCTTTAAAACTGCGCTTCCGGTTTTATTGCTTACTTTATTATTGGATATGTTAAAGGGTAGTTTATTTCTTGAATATCCTTCAAACAAACCCTTTAATGTTTGTTCCTTATCATACTGAGTTTTAGTATTGTTATACTCAAAAACCCTCTTATTAAAATCACTTTTTGAAACCAGCTTTGAAGGATCTAGATATGCCTCCTTACCATAAGCGAATTCTTTTAATATATCAATGTACAATGAAAATGCGATTTCAATATCTTCGTCATAAAAATAATTGGGTGAATATTTTATTTGCATGTAAAATGTATCAAGGGTATTTGAAATTTCCAAATCCAAAAGAGTATTAGTCATTTCATTCGATGATATTTGAGGCATATTCTCCAAATCATAAAGATTTTCATTATCATCTATGCTTTTAAGTACATGGAAGTCTGTAAAATTAAATAATGTTTCAAAAATAGGATTACCACTTCTGTCGTTATCTTTTATAATGCTTGCAATATCTCCCAAAAACAGTTCATTTGCTTTTGCAATTCTATATGAGTCTTTAACTATATTTAAAAGCTCGATTTTACCAATATTTTCTTTTAGCTTGATCCGTAATGGTATTGTATTTAAAAAGCACCCCAAGACTTTTTCACTGTCATAAATCGCAGGTCTCTCATGTGTTACAACCCCGGAAATTATATCAGTGTCTGTTGAAGTTATCCCTAGAAGATAGAAATGCGCGCAAGTACACAGATCCTTTACAGTACATTCAAAATCTTTTGCTTTGGCTTTAAGGGCAATAAACAGATTATTATCTAAAACACCCTTCTTAATTTTAATCCCCTTAACATTGTTGATTTTTTTGCTTGAAATATTAAAAGGAAGTTTAGTTTTTTTATAACCGCACAAAGTATCTTTCCAATAGCTCCTAACCTCATTTGAAACTTTTTTACTTAAGCTTAATGATACATAATCCTTGTATGTAGCTTTTATGTCCGGCAAGACAATTTTTTCACCATTTACAATGCATTTTATCAGGTAAAAAAGTTCAGTTGTAAGGCTTGCTACGCTCCAGCCATCTAATATCGCATGTTGAAATGAAAAAATGATACAATATTTGTCGTCACCAAGATTAAATAATGCCATCCTCCACAAAGGATCGTTATTAAAGCTGAACCTTTTTAATAAATCATGTTCCATATATTCATATATTTCTTTTTGCTGCATTTCTATTTCATGAGCTGTTAAATCTATCACATTTATACGTGGTAGAAAACCACTATTTGACTTATGTACAACTTGAACAGGCTCTATAAATTCATCAGCTATAAAGCTCGTCCTTAGAATAGGATGTCTATTAATTAAGATATTCATAGCTTCATTTAAAATATTTCCATTAAAGTTTTCAAGCTTTATGAAATACGGAAACTGGTCATGATAAATTGGTTCGTCGGGCCTGATTTTAGTGAAGAATACCATACCTTTCTGAATAGCGCTTAATGGATAAAAATCCTCAAAGTCAGTTGGTAATTTTATTTTGGCAGCATCATCTTTTAGTATTACATTTTTTATTTTTTCAATCTCGTCATTGCCGTCTTTTAATAACTTTTGCAACCCATCAAAATCTTTATTTAAAAGTGAGTCTGATAATCCTTTTATAGTGGGATTTAAATATATATCTCTTACTTGTATATTTGTATTTAGTTCTCTATTTATCTTGCTTACAAGAGAAATTGCTTTCATAGAATCCCCGCCGCTATTAAAGAAGTTACTATTTATACCTACTTTTTTGATATTCAAAAGGTTTTCAAAAATTGATACCAAAGCTTTGTCAATATTATTTCTGCAAGGCTCAATCTCAACAGAGTC
The DNA here is from genome assembly GCF_000179595.2 of Acetivibrio cellulolyticus CD2. Taxonomy (NCBI): domain Bacteria; kingdom Bacillati; phylum Bacillota; class Clostridia; order Acetivibrionales; family Acetivibrionaceae; genus Acetivibrio; species Acetivibrio cellulolyticus. The sequence continues at coordinate 633,418 of NZ_JH556658.1, forward strand.
TAGTTGCTCATCTGGCAGTGGAAGATTTCTTTTATCTATCTTATTGTTTTTATTCATAGGCAGCTTTGAAAGCTTCATAAAATAAGAAGGTATCATGTAGGAAGGAAGCTTGTTGCCAAGTACCAACTTTAATCCTGAGATATCAAAATCTTCTTGTACAACTATATATGCAACAATAGAACTATCACCATTTTTGTCTTTCTTTAGATCAGTAGTAGCTTCCTTTATCCCATTAATGCTTAATAATGCGGCTTCAATTTCACCAAGCTCAACCCTATGTCCTCTTATTTTAATCTGTCCATCGATCCTTCCAAAGTACTCCATTTCTCCATTTGGAAGCAAACGCGCATGATCACCTGATAGATATAAGCGTTCATTCTTTTTATAAGGGTTTTCAATAAATTTTGTTGCAGTCAGTTCGGGGTTATTCAAGTATCCTCTTCCCACACCATCTCCACCTACACATAATTCACCTACTGCTCCTATTGGCAAAAGTCTTTGTTTTGCATCCATGATATATGTAGTCAAAGTTAGAATCGGCTTACCAATATTACTTATATTTTTTTGTATTTCCAAATCTGTTATCTCTTTATAAGTTACATGCACCGTAGTCTCAGTAATACCATACATATTTATAAATTTAGTACTCGGGCATCTATTTTTCCATTCCTTTAAAATAGCAGGTTTTAACGCTTCTCCACCAAAAACGACATATCTTAAAGCAAGACCTAACTCTTTAGTTTCAAACGCTATAGCCGTACTAAGTCCCATAAACGCTGTAGGTGTTTGATTTAGAACTGTAACCTTCTGCTGTTTAAGGATTTCTAAAAATTCCAAAGGTTCTCTTGCGATGCTTTTTGGCACAATGACCAACTTTCCTCCATAAAGGAGTGCCCCATACATTTCCCAAACCGAAAAATCAAAACAGAAGGAATGAAACATTGTCCATACATCATCTTGTGTAAAATTAAAAAGATTTTTTTCATTGAATAAAAGTCTTATAAGATTTCTGTGTTCAATCATCGCAGCTTTAGGCTGTCCTGTAGTACCGGATGTATAAATTATATACGCTAAATCAGAGGGTGTATTTATATCCAAAATACTTTTATCATTAATATCTCTATCGTAATGTAACAAAGCTTTGTCCGATAAGTTAAACACAGTAATATTATCATTTAAATTACAAAGTAGATCCTCGTCCAAATAAGAAGAATCGTTTATTATAAGATATTTTGCTTTACTGTCATTGAGCATATATAAAACTCTTTCCCTTGGCAGATCAGGCTCTATTGGCAAGTATGCTCCTCCAGCTTTTAATACAGCCAGGAGGGATACAATCATTTCAATAGATTTGTCCATCATAACCCCAACAATATAATCCCTTGTAACTCCTCTTTCTCTCAATAATAAAGCCAATTGGGTTACCTTATCATTTAACTCAATATAAGTAATTTCCTCATCACCAAAACAAACGGCTGTATTATAAGGTGTTTTCTCTACCTGTCTTTCAAATATTTTGCTTATGGTCATATCAGAAGGATAGCTTGCCATAGTATCGTTAAACGTATACAATTGCTCATAAATCTCTTCTTTATCAAGTATTTCTATTTCTTTTAATAATACACTTGGATTTTTTGTAACTATCCCTAAAACCCTGTTGAGATGTTTGCAAATCTTTTCTACCATCCATGTAGGATACTTATTACCATCATAATTTATGCAAAGCTCTATATTTGACTCCTCAATATCAAAAGTGAAAACCATATCAGAGTGTATCTCTTTTAATATTTCACTATTGTGAATCTGCCTAAGTAGTATCATTGTTGGGACATATGCTATATCGACTTTATCCTCGTTGAGGATTTCAAGTGCTTTGCAAATGGGAAAATTCGAGTTGCTATCTGCTTCCCTAACTGTATTTCTTATCTCAAGTAAAAACTCTTTGAAGCTTTTGTCTTCATCAACAAAAGATCTTAATATCAGCACATTCAAAAATTCTTCGTCATCTTCTTCACCTTTAAGGCAAGGCATTCCCAAAAGTATATCCTCACAAGAATTATATCTTGCTAAAATATAGTTTATGGTAGAGAGTAAAATAACATACACAGCATATCCTTGCCCATTACCCATCCTTAATACACTTTCGGATATTTCATTATCAATTTTATAAAGCAAAATACTATTAGTTTTCTCAAAGGATTCATCAGTCTTTGTTTCTTTCGGAAATGAACTTAGTTCTAAACCTTTTGATAATTTTTCACTCCAATATTTGCTTTCATTTAACAATTCCTTGCTGTTTAAATTGATATTATTCATACATTTCTCTCCTTAGAAAACGAATTCAATTTCTTCTTTTATGACTTTTTCGCGTTTCTTATATCCGTTAGTTACTTCCATCTCATTTATTTTAATTTTTTTGCCATCTGACACAGTCTTTAGTAGTAAAAGATAATCTTTTGCCATCATAGATATGGTTTCTAACTTAAAGAGATCTGTTGTAAACTCAAAGTTTAAATTAAGTTTTTGCTCATGTTCTTCAGCTTGCAAGGTTAAGTCAAACTTTGAGATGTTGTTTTTCAGTTTATATGGTATAAACTTTAGATCATTTATCTCTTCTTCGTTTGTGTAATTGTTTTGAAGAACAAATGCAACATCAAACAATGGATTCCTTCCAAAATCCTTTGGTATATCAAGCTTTTCTACAATATCCTCAAACTGATAATCCTGATTTTCAAAGGCTTTTAATGTCGTCTCTTTGACTTCCTCCAGATACTCATTAAAGAATATTGAATCCTTTGGATAACTTCTAATTGCAAGAGTATTTACAAACATTCCGATAACATTTTGAAGGTCTGGATGTGTTCTTCCACCCGATGGTGTACCTATAATTATTTCTTCCTGTCCTGAATACTTTGATAACAATACACCAAAAACCGAAAGCAATACCATAAATAAAGTTGATCCTGAGTCCTTTGCTATTGTTTTTATACTGTCCAATATTTCTTTTGGCACTTCAAAGCTAAAATTATCGCCCTCAAAACTTTTTATAGGTGGTCTTTTATAGTCATACTTTAACTCAAGAACCGGAATCTTTCCTTTAAAGGCTTCAATCCAATATTTTTCCTGTTGCTTAAGCGTCGATGACTTTTGATGCTGAACTTGCCACAGGCAATAATCTTTATATTGCAGCTTCAGTTCTGGAAGGCTATAACCTTTGTACATGGTAATAAATTCCTTCACTAATATGTTTATTGAAATTCCATCTGAAATAATATGTGGCATGTCACAAATAAGAATATGCTTATTTTCAGAAACCCTTAAAACATTTACTCTAAGAAGTGCATCATTCTTTAAATCAAAGGGAAGAATCAATTTCCTGATAATAGTCTGTATATCATCTTCCAAGTTCTCTATAAAGTTTATCTTAAAGTCAAAGTCCTTATGTATCCTTTGCATTGGCATATCATCTACTATTTCAAATGATGTTCTTAAGGACTCATGCCTTCTGATTAATTCATTGAATACTGTTTCTAATAGATTAAGATCCAGTTCCCCTTCTATTTCAAGTGTTACAGGTTGATTATATACAGTGCTGCTGCTATCAATCTGGTTTAAAAGGTACATACGTTTTTGTGCTTTTGACAATGGATAGTAACTGACTTCAACAGCTTTGTCTATCTTTTTGTAGTACGTCATATCCAAGCCTTCAATATAATTAGCTAATGCTTCTATAGTTGGCATATCAAATATGTCTGTAAGCGTTAAGCCTTTATTAAATTCTTTAAATACTCTTGAAACAAGACTTGTAGCCTTTAAAGAATCTCCACCAACATCAAAGAAATTATCGTTTATACCTATGTTTTTAATTCTCAAAATTTCTTGACAAATCCTTGAAAGCTTTTTTTGGGTATCTGTAACTGGCGCATCATATTTCACAATATTATCTTTATTTGTATCAGTTTTTATTACTTCTGCTGAACCTGAAATGTTGTCTAAGAAGGCTATGTTTTCTTGGTTTCCTGAAATAAAATTCAGCTTTCTTCTTTCTTCAAAGAATCTCTCTTCCAGATTTGTAAATAACGAAATATCACCAAGTTTTAAATCGGGCTTAAATAAAACCTTATCCAAAAGCATTTCAAAATGTTTTAAAAAGCTTTGCATGGTTACTTTTCTAAAAAGATCTGTATTGTATTGCAATGTAAAGCAAATTTCCTCATCATCATTGAAATATGCATCTACCTTAAAGTCCAGTAGTGCACCTTTTTGATCAATCTTGTATTCACAGAAAACAAGATCCTCTATTTGTATTTTTTCATTTTTATCAAACTGATTATGCAATATGAAAGCTGTATCAAACAAAGGATTTCTGGAACTGTCCAGTTGATACGACAACTTTTCCAATAATTTATCAAACGGATAATCCTGGTTATCATAAGCTTTCATAACCACATCACTGGCAAAACTCAAATACTCATTAAACGTGCTATCTTTAGCTACACTGAATTTAATTGGAATATAATTTATAAAAACACCGATTAGATTTTCTAAATCCATATGATTTCTGCCAGCTGTTAAAGAGCTTATTACTATATCATTTTGAGCTGTATATTTTGAAAGAAGCAAAGAGTAACATGATAACAGAACTGCATTTGGGGTCGTTTTATGGTTTAGCGCCACTTCCTTTACTTTATCAGCAAGCCTTTTTTCAATAACAAGCTCTATATTTTCGCCTTGACAAGTCCTTTTATGTGGACGTCTATAGTCTAACGGCATATTTAATGGCATTACTTTTTCTTTGAATGTATCCAGCCAATATTTTTCCTGTTCACCCATATGCTTTTCAATAAGCTCGTTATGCCAGAGTGCATAATCTTTATATTGTATTCTTAGGTTTGCAAGATCTTTTGACATATAATTATCTATAAACTCATTCAGGAGTATTTTATAAGACACACCATCTGCTATTATGTGATGAATATCAAAAAATAATATATATTTTTCATCGTCTACTTTTACAAGACATACTCTAAATATAGGAGCTTTTTTCAAATCAAAAGGCTTAATCAAACTACTAAGAAGTACATCTATATTTTCTTCTTTTTTAGGCTCTATCTCTTCAATTGAAAATTCCACATTATCTAATATTTTTTGTACAGGCTTACCATCTACAAAATAGAATTCAGTTCTTAAAACATCATGTCTATTAATTATTTTTTTAAACGCTTCTTCAAATTGCACCTTATCTACTTTACCGCTGATGCTAAGTGCAAAAGCCATGTTATAAGCAGTATCTTGTGGATTTATTTGATTTAATAAGAAAATCCGTTTTTGTGATGATGAAACAGGATAATATTCTCTTTTAGCTGTAGGTTCTATTTTGTAATAGTTGCTCTTCATAGCATCTTGCAGGCATCTTGAGAAAAGTCTTATGGTTGGCATTTTAAAAATATCTGAAAGTAAAATATCTACATCAAATTCCTTGTTAATTCTCGAAATCAAAGTGGTAGCTTTTAACGAATGTCCTCCTAATGCAAAGAAACTATCATTTACACCCACTTTGTCTATGCCAAGAACCTGCTGCCAAAGCTTAGCCAGTCTTTCTTCTATTTCATTTATTGGTGCTTCATAGTTTGTTCTTATTACTTTTTCTTCATCAACCATATATACCGGAATACTCATAAGTTTCTTTGCAGAGTGGTTATGAAGAGCTAGCAAATAGTTATTGTGCAGTAAATCAGTATTACTTGTATCTACGTCCCATATGCTTTCATAAGCCTCATTTTTCACTTTACCAGCTTCTAAATACAAATTGTATAAATGGGCTCCTTTTTTCTCATAAAACAAATGTTCATTTGATGAATTATCCTGAGGAACAATAAGTTCAATTTTCCCAGAACCCTTCATACAAAGCTTTATAACCCGAGTTTTTCCAGCGGCATTTTTTTCATACTCAAAGTTCCCATTTGATAAATCATACTCTTTTGCATCTATCTTTTTATATATTTCACTTTCATGACCAGACGTGATATAACTTTCTTTTTGGGTATATCCCATATGATTTAAAAATTCCATGGCTTTTGAAATATTTTTAACAACTATTTGAGCAACACTTAACTTTTCATCATTATTAGTCATTTCAAAATAATCATCTCCCATTTCAAGGAGCTCTACCAATCCAAAATTACTGACATTTATAAAAGTTACTTTTTGATTATTAAAAAGAACTGCTTCCTCAGCTTCTTTTATAATCTCATAATTTATATTTTTAAGAGAAAGTTCACTTAAAAAGGTTTCTGCATTTTTTACTCTGTAGCACAAATGATATAAATTTGAATCACAATCTTCCAACATTCTATTTACAGGAGAGTATTGGTCATAAGGAGCTACAAGTTCTATATTGTCACATCCATCTCTTGTACATATCATAAGAGATGCATCTTGTATTGGATCATAAACATTTTCACCACAATAAAAGCCTTGAGCCTCATAGTATTTTTTTGCTTTTCCAATATCTCTTACAGCTATAGCAATATGATCTAAAGTATAAACTGTATCCTTCTTATTAATGTTATTTGTTACTTCTGGTCTTCTTTCGTAAAAACATGAAATATTATCATTAGGTTTAGGGATAGAATTTACCTCAAGAGCATAAATATGAGGATTTGAATTGTCACATTTTTTCCATCCTGACTTTTCCAAAAACTCAAGAAAAGGCGCATTCTTTTGCGTTGGATTAAACATAGCAACTACATTTTCTATTCCCATTTCTCTGCAATAATTTCCCATGAAATCTAAAATTACATTTTCAATTCCTCTTCCAAGTACTCTGCAGCTAAGTAAAAAAGTATCTATAAATAAATCTTTTTCGCCTTCTTTTGTAATAACAACTCCAACAAGCCCATAATCTCCAAACTTGTCCCAAACTTCAACCGCAAAGCATTTGATTTTAGGGTCTAAAAGTAGTGCTGTTATCTCTTCTTCAGATCTTCTTATAGTACTTAAGTTAAATTGGTTTGTTCTTTGTGTAAGCTGAGATACTCGCTTTAGCTGGTCCTCTTCCATAGGATTTATACTTACTTTAATCTCAAGTTTTTTTATAAAATCCTCTACAGATAAATCAACATTCTTTAGAGCCTGTCTACTTTTTTCCGTCATATACATTTTACTTCTGTCACGATCTTCAGCAGTTATCTCTTCAATATCGAAAGCCCAAATATGATTTAAAAAAGCAGGTATTTGTGTGGTATCTTCCGGAAGTAAAATAGTGAGCACAGATGGACACTCTTTCATTACACTCTCGCATTCAAAAGGACTATCATCTATAAATATAAAGCTGTCTAATCCAAGATTTAATTCTTCTGAAAGTGATTTTATGTTTTTAGCTTTTGATTCCCAATTGATTCTTGTGCTTACAAAATGCTGCTTTTTTAGAACCATATCAGGATTATTTGAGAACACATCCAGGACATCCTGCTCATTGTTTTTACTGCAAATAGCAAGCAGCATTCCTTTTTCATATTTGTCCACCATGAATTTTTGAAGCTCAATATATTCCTGATGGATTTTTACACCGTTTTCTCCAGCTTCGCCGCAGATGCCCTTCCAAAGTGTATTATCACAATCTAAAACAACTACTTTAAAAGGCCTTCTATGCTTACTTAATATTTTTCTTGCTGTATAAGTTCCCATAGCAGCAAAATATTCATCTGTAAATGGTAAATGCCCTATTTTATCCTTATTTAAATCAAAAACATCAAAAATATCATATTCTTTATCCAGATTGGAATAATCAATTATTGTTACATTTTCATATTCCTGCACTTGAGTTTTCCATCTGATATTCAGATTTTTAATATAATCTATGACTTTAGTGCTTAGATCAAGGTGAGTCGATACTGAAAACAATCCAATATAGCAACTCATTTTATCAGTGCAGTTTCTCATAATTTCGATTAGATTTTGGTAATTCTCCTCAAGACACGCTATTTTTATATCATCACTTCCATTGAGATTTCTAATCCAATCCTCAAATCTTACCAATAGGACGTTAACCCCTTTATTGGTATACAAAAGACTTGCAGGGTCCAAAAGCTGTTGAAAAACTTGATTATATGGTGCAAATTTTATTTTGGTCTCAACTCCAAATTTACTGCACCACCATTTTAAATAATCTTCAATTGGTTCAGCTGTAAAGCTTGCACAAACAACCACATCCAAAGGAGCAGCCTTAAAGTTTAATTGTCTCTTTCTTTCAAGGTCATTTTTTTCTGATTCATCAAATAATTCAATTGCTTTTAAATGAATATCAAAATCAGATACCACGATATCTATTAACCTGTCAAAATCTTGTGCAAACTTGCTCATACTGCTTTCACAAAATAAACTTGTGTTATATTCCAAAACGCATGAAAGCTCACCATTTGGCACAGGATAAGCATCAATTTTAAAATCGAGTTTTGAAGTATTATATTGGAAGTCATAGCTTTTAAATTTCAACTCACCTACTTCAATGCCATCTACCGCCACATACTCATTTTCATTATGAAAAATCAGCATGGTATCAAAAATGGGATTCCTCGAAATATCTGGTTTTAAGCTTAGCAATTCAACCATTTTTTCAAATGGGTAGCTTTGATGTTCGTATGCAAGATATAAAGCTTCTTTCACATCGCGCACAAAATCTTCAAAAGATTTCTCTTCATCAAAGTTTATACAAATTGGCAGAAAATTAATGAAAACACCAATTATATTTGAAACATCTGCATGTTCTCTTCCCGATACCGTGGTCCCCAGTACAAGCTCATTCTGACCTGAATACTTATATAAAAGAAGAGAATATACAGCAAATACAAAAGTATTTAATGTTATTCCAATGTTCCTCGATAACATGTTTACCTTTTCCATTTTATCTTTGGATACACTAAATTTAATTTTTGATCCGGCAAAGGACCTTTCATTTTGGCGAGCTATATCCAATGGCATATTAAGTAATGGCAAATCTTTACCTAATATATTTCTCCAAAAGTCTTCATGACATTTTTCATTTTGAGTTAAGCTGTTTTGCCATACTACATAATCTTTGTAATGAATTTTTAAAGGCGATAAATTTTCTCCATTTAAAAGGCTGAGGAATTCCTTTATCATTATTCCCAGTGAAACCCCATCCCCAATAATATGATTCATATCAAGCATAAGAAGATGTCTTCTGTCGCTAAATTTAACAAGACTCACCCGAAACAACGGTGCTTTCTCTAATTGAAATGGATTAATAAAGCTCTTAATTATGTTGTCAGTATTCTCTTCATCCCCATCCATAAATCCCATTTCAAAATCTATATTATTGTGTATTTTCTGAACCAGCTCATCATTTACAGTAAGGAAGGCTGTTCTAAAAGCTTCATGCCTGTTTACAAGCATTTTAAAGTATGTTTCAAATTTTTCTCTGTCAATGATACCTTCAATAATCAAAGCTAATGGTATGTTGTAGCTCGTACTGCTTCCTTGAAGCTTTTCTAAAATATAAATTCTCTTTTGTGAAGATGACATAGGATAAAATTCATTTAATGGGGCGGATGGAATATTTACGAGGCCCTTATTATCTAAATTTTTATGAATATTATTATCTCTTTCTTTATTATTGCTTTCAGATATATATTTCGTAAGAGTTTCAACGGTATCGTAGTTCATGATATCTGTAACTTTTATTTTACATCCGATATATTTATTTATCTGATTTGCAATATTTATGGCAATTATTGAGTCGCCACCCATATCATAAAAACTCATTGTTACATCAATCTCATTATAGCCAAGTTCCTTGCCCCAAACATTTGCTATTTTAATCTCTTCCTCACTATAATCATTTTCCGGTCTTCCCATCAGTAAAACATCAAAAGCCTGTGTTAATTCTGCATCTACTTCCTTGCTTGTTTTATCCCCTATTGCTTCACGATTAACACAACCTGTATTTTTCTTTTTAATACCCACCGGAATATTAATAAAGCATTTCTTTTTGCTGAATGAATATGTGGGAATGCTCATTTTCCTTGGCCTTGAAGTATACAATAATGAAAAATCAATGATCTCTCCATTAACATAAGCTTTACAAATTTCATTAATCTCACCTGAAGAGTGAGTCTTTTGATTGCATAAATTATTTATTTCGCCATAATAAATTCCATCATCTATGTAGGTTTTCAAACCAAAACTTTTTATAAATTTCAGTTTTTCAATAAAATCAGCAACTTTTTTACCAATGACAGCCAATCTAAATTCATAATGCCCTCTGCCGGTATAAGCTGTGTAACACATATCATCAGTGCAAAGATTCAAATCACTTTCCATAAATGTCAAATACTCTTCTAGCAAACTCAATAATTCATCAGGCCCTTTAGCTGACAAGCAAAGTATTTTATCTGCATCACTGTCTATATTATCTGGTTTTACACAAGGTGCTTCTTCCAACACAATATGACAATTTGTACCACTCAAGCCAAACGCACTAACTCCAGCTCTTTTAGGCTGTTCGCCCTGCCAATCATTTAACTTATCATTTACATAAACAGGCGAATTTTCAAAGTCAATATTCCTGTTTGGAGTTTTAAAATGTAGTGATGGTGGGAGCTTTTTATTTTTTAATGCAAGTACTGTCTTGATTAACCCAACCATACCTGCTGCACTGTCTAAATGCCCAAGATTTGTCTTTACTGATCCTATGGCACAAAATTTCTTCTTATCGGTATATATTGAGAATGCCCTTTTGATCCCATCAATTTCAATGGGATCCCCAAGTCTTGTGCCAGTTCCATGAGCTTCAATATAGCTTATTGTGGCCGGATCAACTCCAGCATCCTTCCAGGCATCTATCAAAACCTCCGCTTGTGCAAGAGCATTTGGTGCTGTTATTCCGATAGAACTTCCATCTTGATTTACAGCACTTCCTTTTATAACAGCATATATATTATCCTTATCCTTTATCGCTTTTGATAATGGCTTTAATACTATAGCCATTATACCTTCACCCATGCATGTACCAGTTGAGCTATCATCAAAGGCTCTGCACATATAGTCATCTGACTCTATTCCAAGCATGTTATTGTCTTCTAACGGCATTAGGCTTAGCTTCCCGCTACCTGCTATGGCCATTTCACAATCTCCATTTCGCATTGCTCTGCACGCTGTATGGATAGCAACCAGTGAAGATGAACACGCAGTATCTACCAAAACACTAGGACCTTTTAAATCATAAACATACGAAACTCTTCCTGGAATAACAGATGCCATATTACCAGGTATAGCACTACCAGCAGAGGCCGGCTCTATATCCTGGATAAGCCTTTGATATCCAAGATCAGAGACAAAGCCAAAATAAACTCCTGTTTTACTCCCCTTCAAAGCTCCGTTGCCATATCCGGAATCTTCAATAGCTTTAGATGCTATTTCAAGAAATAATTTTTGGTTCGGATCAATTAAGGTTGCCTCTTTTGGAGAAATATTAAAGAAACCATAATCAAACTCATCAATTGTTTCGATATAAGATCCCCTTTTAAATTTTAAGGTATCAGTATCTTTTCCCATGAAGTCAAGATAGGCTTCTGCCATTTTTCTTCTATTCTCCGGAAGATCTGATATTAAGTCTTTCCCATCTTTGAGATTTTCCCAGAACTGATTTACACTGTCTGCCTTAGGCAGCTTTAAACCTATACCAATTATTGCTATGTCTTTAATACTTTGCTCTTTAATCTCAGTTATGTTCATTTCCCCAAGATCTTTTGAAAGCTCTTTAAGGCTTAGCATAAATCAGTTCCTCCTTTTCTTTTTCATTATCATCTTGATTTTTAATTCTGCTTCTAATATATAAGTATCTATAGGCGCCCAGAACTGCTAACAGAAGAACAATTACGCCTATATAAAGGTATGTATCATCAACCCTTTTAAGTTGAACCCAAAGCCCTGTCTTAATAGAAATTGCTATTACATAAATACTTGTCACTTGCAGTGTTATCGATGCAAGTATAGACCGCGCAAACACATAGGCTAATGTATATAACAAAGCTGCTATGGCTGCATATGCTCCAATTGCAATTCCCATTGTAAATACATTTATAAACCCATAAAGTAAGGCTGATACAATAATTGCCGGGTAAAGAGAAATGCTGTTTCTTATTTCATTAAATATAACTCCTCTAAATATCATTTCTTCCATTGCATACGTGACAGCAACCATTATTAGAAAAATAACAAAGTTGTTATAACCATAAACCTGGTAATTAAGAAATTGCTCAAAAATCGGTATGTTTTTTTCAACAAAGTTTGTGTTACAAAGTAAACATGTTATTGTACCCATTAAAATGCCTGCTATGGTAAGTAATATTAGATTTGATGAATCAAGCTTAGAGAAATTACAGGTTTTAATTATACTTTTCTTTCTTGCTTTTAGTATCAATTCATATATGGAAATGGTAATAACAAACGCAAGGAAAGAAATAATATCATAGTATTTTTGAGATATACTTTCAGGCAAAATACCACTAAACCAAAGTTTACCTATCCCATATGAAGGAATAAATACTGCTATAAGATATATAATAATATATATTGTTGTTTTTAAATGTTTTTTCATGGTCTTCTCCCGATTGTTATAATTATTATGGTGCTCAGCACTGCTATAATATCTTCATGAAGTTTGCCTTAAAAAGGATGTACAACATTGCAATCACCCTTAGGTTCTTGCTGTCTGGCAGCCCTACGAATATTAATTGCCATAACTGCTAAAAGTGCTGCTATACTTACTGAAAACAATACAATAGATAAGTTTTGTGTAAAATGTCCGTTTATCTCTGTCCTTCTTATTAATGCTAACGTCGTACTACAGCAGACCTGAGTTATCAAGGATGAATATATTGATTTGCCAAAGTAAAATACCAATCCAAATGCCAACTGACCTAAAAACCCATAAAATATTATAGAAGGTGAATTACCAAAGTATATCAATTCCCCTGCATAGAACATAGCTTGAATCACAAGAGCTAACGATACTGGTATTACACTTTTAAGCTCATTAAAAGCAAGTCCTCTGAAGCAAAACTCTTTATACGCAGAATTGATCAACGTCACAAGTAAAACCAAAATAATGTTTCCACTTAATATCCAGTCGATAGATCCACCAACTGATGCCATTTTGAACCCAGATATGTTTACTAATGAATTTGTAAAAACAGCCAATAAAATTCCGACTCCTGCACAAGTAATCCCATTTAAAAATGTAATTCTTTTAATGCTTGCAAAAGTAATAGGATTTTCCTTTCTAACATATTTTACAAATAATGCTAATAGACTCATTGAGATAATATCCAAAATTACAAAAACAGAAGTTGGAGTTTCCTCACGTATGGAATTAATAAATGCAACATCCTTTATAACCCTAAGAACCAAAAGATTTGATACCATTGGTATTACAACAAACAAGGCAACAAATAAAACCATTTTCATAAACTTTTTCATTTTTTACATCCTCCTGTATAAATATATTTTTATTTTAAAAACAAACTAAGAATCTTTAAATATAGTGCTGCAAACTCCTTCATTTTAGCTTTACTTAACCGATTTCCATTAAATCTTATATACAATGTGGTACATTCCTCTTCGCCATATTCAAATGCAATATCAAATACATCTAACAGAGCAAAGCTTGCACTTATGTTTTCAGACTTATAGAAAAGAGGCACAATCTCATATGTATCCTTTGCAACTACTTTTCTTTTTAAATCTTCTGTTCTGTAACTTGCATCTGCTGAAACACTTTTACGAACTTTAAAGACTTCTTTAAATAAATCCTCAAACTTATTTATTTGCCCTAGTTCAATACTTATTGAAGAGAATGTGTCTGATTCATCGAGTGAAACTTGAAATACTGTATTAGTCTCTTCACTTATTTGTGAAATCAAATATGCACCTACCGAGATCAGGATATCTGATATCTCAATATTATTAACCGCTGCAGCTTCCTTAAGGCTCTTGTGGGTAGCTAAGTCTATATTCAGATTAAAACCCATTTCCTTATTGGCTCCCGCTTCAATACCAAAATACTCTTTAGAAAAAGGAACTCCTTTTAATGAAATTTCTTTATTCGTCTCTTCTTTTTGGCTATTTATAAACTCTGCAATCATTGAAATAGTAGGATAAGCAAAAAGATCTGTAATTTTTACCTTTCCCGGGTATAATTCTTCAACCTTTGAATGCATCTTTATAAGTAGAATTGAATATCCACCCAACTCAAAGAACCTGTCGTTTATACCGATTTTATCAAGCCCTAAAATTTCCTTCCAAATCTCTAAGAGTTTTTCTTCCACCTCATTTGTGGGAGCAACATATTCCGTTCCGGTTTCTATCCCTCCATCCACTTGAGGCAGTTCCTTCCTGTCAACCTTTCCGCTTGAGGTCAAAGGTATTTTATCCAGCTTGATAAAGTAGGACGGTATCATATAAGCTGGAAGGTTCTTGGACAAAAACTCTCTTATTTCGTTAACAGTAAGTTCCCTGCCTGCCACAAAGTAAGCATAAAGAATCATATCTTTATCACTGTTTTCCCTGGCAACTACGGCTGCATCAGTTATATCCTCATGTTTTAAAAGCTCTGTCTCTATCTCTCCAAGCTCAATTCTGAAGCCTCTTACCTTAACCTGATTATCTTTTCTTCCAATGTATTCAACATTTCCGTCAGGCAGCCAGCGAGCGATGTCTCCTGTACGGTAAAGCATCTCACCTTCTTTGAATGGATTTTTCACAAATTTCTCTTTATTGAGCTCAGGCCTGTTAATATACCCTCTAGCAAGGCCATCCCCGGCTAAATGCAGTTCACCTGGCACTCCTACCGGCTGTATAACATTGTTGTTGCCAAGTATATAGAAACTTGTATTGTCAATTGGTTTGCCTATAGGTACAATATCTACCTCATCTACAGTCGGGCAGTCGAAATATGACACGTCTATAGTTGCTTCTGTAGGACCATAGAGATTATGAAGGGTTGTGCCATTAGCTTTTGTGAGCAGGCTGTTAAACTTCTTAACCTGTGCCGGATGAAGTGCCTCCCCACTGCAAAATACCCTTTTGAGGCTCTTTAACTTACTTAGGTCAGCACCCTTGCCTAAATACTCCAGAAAAGCATTTAGCATTGACGGCACAAAGTGCATAACAGTAACTTTATTCTTATCTATAGCCTCCAAAATCACCTCAGGATTCTTTTCTCCCCCAGGCTCAAGGAAGCATACTGCTGCGCCAGTCATACCCCACCAGAAAAGCTCCCATACCGATACATCAAATGTAAAAGGTGTCTTTTGCAGTATCACATCCCCATCTCCTATAGGGTAAGCCTTCTGCATCCAATTGAGCCTGTTTACAAGTGAATAGTGCTCAATCATCGCACCCTTCGGTTTTCCTGTTGATCCCGATGTGTATATGACATATGCAAGGTCGTTTGGTTTACTTAGTACCTGCTGTTTGCCAGCACTTTCTTCATAAATACCTGCATCTTCAACAAATATCTTCTTTATTCCATCACCTGATTTGCTGTCAAATGCCCTATTTGTCAAAAGCACAACCGCATTTGAGTCCTCTAGCATGTACAAAATTCTATCATCAGGGTATTCCGAGCTGATAGGAAGATATGCTCCTCCTGCCTTATGTACTGCTAGAATGCTAATCTCCATCAGAATGGATCTGTCAAGCATTATTGCTGCAATACTGTCCCTTCCAACACCATTTTGCTGTAAAATAGCCGCAAGCTTATCCGCTCTTAAATTGAGTTCCCTGTATGTTACCCTATCCTCCCCAAATATGGCAGCTACATTATTCGGTGTCTTTAGAGTCTGTTCTTCAAAAAGCTTATACACCGGCTTTTCCTTATCATACTCAGCTAACGTACTGTTAAACACATTAATAATCTGCTCATGTTCTGCTTTTGAAAGCATATCTATTTCATCTAAAGTGAGTTCAGCATTATTTATAACCTCATCAACTATATTTTTAAAGTGTCCGGCCATTCGTTCTATAGTCTCCGGTTTAAAGAGGCGCGTGCAGTATTCAATAT
This sequence comes from Acetivibrio cellulolyticus CD2, assembly GCF_000179595.2. NCBI lineage: Bacteria > Bacillati > Bacillota > Clostridia > Acetivibrionales > Acetivibrionaceae > Acetivibrio > Acetivibrio cellulolyticus. Next base: position 649,505 of record NZ_JH556658.1, read on the forward strand.
TAACAGCCAAGTCCTCTTCGTTCTCAACAACCTCCATTGTCAGATCGAATTTTGAAGTTTTACTTTCTACTTTGTATGGCAAAAACCTTACGTTTTCAAATTCCATAGTAGGAATGCCCATATTCTGCAGTACAAACATAGTATCGAACAATGGATTCCGGCTTATGTCCCTCGGAATTTGAAGAGTATCTACAAGCCTTTCAAACTGGTAATCCTGGTTTTCATAAGCTTTCATCGCATTTTCCCTTACTTCATCAAGGAAAAGTGTGAAGCTTTTATCTCCGCCTGGGAAACTCCTCAAGGCAAGGGTATTAACAAACATCCCCACAACATTTTCAACATCAGCATGCTGTCTTCCGGCTGTCGGCGATCCTACCACAATGTCTTCCTGACCGGTATATTTATATAAAAGTGTGTTATATGCCGCCAAAAGAACCATGTAAAGTGTAGCACCTTTTCTGAGCGCCAGTTCTCTTATCCCATCAAGCGTCTTTTTATCGAAACTGAAAGTATATTTATCTCCCTCACTGCTTTGTACAGCAGGCCTTTGATAATCGGAAGGCAGATTAAGTACAGGAATCTCTCCCTTAAACCTGTCAAGCCAGTATTCTTCCTGTCTTCTTAATTCATCGCCTGATTCAAGGGAATTTTGCCATGCTGCAAAATCCTTAAACTGGATTTTGAGTTCAGGCACACTTTCTCCCATATAAAGGCTGATAAATTCCTTTGCAAGTATCACCGATGAAACTCCATCAGCAATTATATGGTGCATATCAAACATCAGGAAATACCTGGCGGTATTCATTTTAACCAATGCCACCCTGAAGAGCGGTGCTACCTCTAAATTGAAAGGGCTTATAAACCTTTCTGCTATTTTCTCCGGCTCTTCTCCTATAGCTTCACAATAATCAAAATCAATCTTCATATTGTCATGAACAATCTGGGCAGGTATTTCTCCAAAAAGCTTAAAGGAAGTCCTTAAAGACTCATGCCTCTGTACAAGCTTTTCCAAAGCCAGCTTGAAACGCTCAATATCCAACTCACCTTCAATGATAGACATTGATGGTAGATTATAAACTGTGTTGTCGCCTTCGAGCCTGTTTATTATAAACAGCCTCTTTTGCGAAGAAGATACAGGATAATATTCATGTATTTCAATCTTGCCAATCTCTTCAAAATCCTTTTCTTCCGATTCACTTATCAGAAAAGCCAGTTCTTTTACCGTAGGAGCATTAAATATTTCTCCTATGGTTACTCCCACGCCAAAGTCTCTGTGAATCTTGACTGCAAGTCCTGCAGCTTTAAGCGAATGACCTCCCAAACGGAAGAAATCGTCATTTATCCCGATTTTCTTATCTATTCCCAATACCTCTTTCCAAATTTCTATAAGCTTCTCTTCTATAGAATTGGTCGGTGCCTCATACAAGCTCTCATCCTTGTCTTGCTTAGAAGGCTTTGGCAGTGCTTTTCCATCCACCTTTCCGTTTGGCGTAAGCGGCATTTTATCCAGTACTACAAAATTTGACGGCATCATATAATAGGGCAGTACATTAGCTAATCTCTCCCTTATGTCTTGAATATCAATATCTTCCCCAGCCTCAATATAACCACAAAGATATTTGTCACCGGCACTGTCTTCTAACGCTTTAACAGCAGCATTCCTAATGTCTTTTATTTTTATAAGTTCCGACTCGATTTCCCCCAACTCAATTCTGAAACCTCTTATTTTTATCTGGTTATCCAACCTTCCCAGGTATTCAATATTCCCGTCGGGCAGCCACTTTGCCAGATCCCCGGTTCTATATATACGCTCTCCTACATAGAATGGATCTGCTATAAACTTTTCAACTGTGAGTTCAGGCCTTCCCAGATATCCTCTTGCCAGACCATCTCCGCCTATATGCAGTTCACCCGGTACCCCAATTGGCTGAAGCTTAGCTTTAGAGTCCAAAACATAAAGCCTGATATTATGAATGGGTTTTCCTATTGGTATAGTATCAAAATCAACTCTATAAGAGCAGTCAAACCAGGATACATCCACTGTCGCCTCAGTAGGGCCATAGAGATTGATAAGCTTTGTTCCTATTGGCGCAAACAACCTGTTGAATTTATTTACAAGACCTGCTCCAAGAGCTTCACCGCTTGCAAAAACCTGTCTCAAGCTTTTTAGCTTTATAATGTCTATACCGTTTTCCACATAGGTCAAAAATGCAGATAGCATTGAAGGCACGAAATGCATTGTTGTAATCTTATACTTCTCAATTGCATTTATGATTTCAGAAGGCTCTTTTTCCCCTCCCGGCTTTAAGAAGCATACTTTAGCCCCTGCCATTGCCCACCAGAAAAGCTCCCATACTGATACATCAAAAGTAAATGGAGTTTTTTGAAGTATCACATCACTTTCTCCTATTGGGAAGCTGTTTTGCATCCAGTTCAGTCTGTTTACCATTGAGTAATGCTCAATCATTGCTCCCTTAGGCTTTCCTGTCGAACCTGATGTATATATAACATACGCCAGATCATTAGGCTCATTAATCTTCTGAATTTCCTTTGCTTCTCCATTAAAGACCTCTGGATCATCAACAAAAACCGTATTTACATATTCACCGATTTTAGATCTGTGAGCTTCTTCCGTTATCAGTAATACAGCACCGCTGTCCTCCAGCATATAGTCTATTCTAGCCAAAGGATACTCTGGACTAATCGGCATATACGCCCCACCGGCTTTGTGAATTCCAAAAAGGCTTACCGCCATGGAAACAGAACGATCCAGCATAACTGCAACAACACTGTCCCTTGTTACACCTTTATTTCTTAAGACCTCTGCAAGCCTGTTTGATCTCCTGTCAAGCTCTGAATATGACACCGACTCTTCTCCAAAAAATACTGCTGTTCTGTCTGGTGTTTCTTCTGCCTGTTGCGTTAAGAAATCATATATAGTTTTCTCTTTAGAATATTCAACCTTTGTTGAGTTAAAATCATTGAGCAGTTGTAACCTTTCGTTTTCAGAGAGCATTTCTATTTCATTAATCTTTATTTTCGGATTTGACAGCACCTCATTAATGATATTTGTAAAATGCTGAGCAAGTCGCTCAATTGTGCTTTCATAAAACAAATCAACACTGTACTCCAGTATGCACTTTAGTTCACCTGATGCTTCTTCCACTATATCCAGCTTAAAATCCAGCTTTGAAGTATTGTGCACGACTTCACGATTTGAGAGTGATGCTTCACCGAGCTTGATAATGTTTAGCGAATCAAACTGGTTGTGCAAAATAAGCATAGTATCAAAGAAAGGATTTCTTGAAGCATCCGCATCCTTAAGATTGTTCTCAACAATATTGTCAAAGGAATAATCCTGATTGGCATATGCCTTTATCATCATATCCCCGGTTGCTGTTAAAAAGCTTTCAAAGTCGGCATTAGTATCAATTTCCATCCTCAATGGAAGAAAATTATTGAACATACCTGCCATACGCCATGTATCCTGCTCACTTCTTCCTGCAACAAGCGAACCAATTATAATATCATGCTGACCCGTATACCTGTTTAAAAGTATGTAATAAGCAGCAGCAAGAACATTGTTCAACGTGACTCTATTCTTTTTTGCAAGCCTTTCCAACTCATTCTTTTGCTTTTGAGAAAGGTCAAATTTGTAGCTGTTCCCTATAAAACTTCTTTTATCATGTCTTTGCATGTCAAGGTGCATGTTAAGAACCGGAATTTCCCCCTTAAGCATTTCATTCCAGAACATGCCCATCTTCGCATACCTTTCACTCTTTACCTGTTCAAGGTGCCACATTGTATAATCCTTATACTGCACCTTAAGTTCTTCCAACTCTTTACCTTCATAGATTGAAATTAATTCTTCAATAAGAATTTTTACTGTAATTCCGTCCGAAACTATGTGGTGCATGTCTAAAAAAAGTACATGTTCAACATCTGATAACTTAAAAAGCTTCGATCTCATAAGGGGAGCTATAGATAATTCAAACGGCTGGGCTGCCTCATTAATTAATCTGTCAATGCTCTCATCACATGCATCTATAACAGGAATGTCCATCGTTATATCCCCATTTATTTTCTGCACGATCTCTCCTTCAAGCATATGAAATGAAGTTCTTAATGCTTCATGCCTCTTAACCAGCAGCTTAATGGAATTGACAAGTTTCTTTTCATCTATGTGCCCTTTTATTGAGAGCGAAAGCGGCATATTATAAAGAGTCCCAACGTCATCCGAATACTTTTGAACAAAAATACTTTTCTGAGCTGCTGTTACAGGATAGTATTCCTGTTCTACAGCCTTTTCTATAGGCTTAAAATCGGCTTTATTCAAGTCTGAGATGCAATTAGCCAGAAGCCTTACTGTGGTATTTTTAAGCAATATAGCCAAAGGCACTTCAAAACCTAATTCCTTTTTTATTTTTGAAGCAAGCATTGTCGCTTTCAGTGAGTGTCCTCCCAATGAGTAAAAATCATCGTTTGCCCCAACTTTCTGAACCTTTAGTACCTGCTGCCATATATCGGCCAGCTTCATTTCCAAACCTTCCTTAGGTTCCTCATATAAGGCCTCGCACTCGTCTCCATTGACGTATTCGGAGAGTTTTTTAAAATCCACCTTCCCATTAGATGTAACAGGGATTTTATCAACAAGTACAATTTTAGAAGGTATCATATATGCAGGAAGTTCTTTTGACAGGAAATTCCGCACTTCATCTCCGGTTAGTTCCTTCTTTACTGCCACATAAGCACAAATATACTGATTTCCATCTACATCCTTCAATATGTTCACAACAGCCTCCCCAATATCCTCATGTGCATTGAGGCAGGCTTCTATTTCACCTGGTTCTATTCTAAATCCCCTGATTTTTACCTGTTTATCTGCTCTTTCTATAAATTCGATATCTCCCCCGGGAAGCATTCGTACAATATCTCCAGTCTTGTACATAAACCCTTTTGATTTGAACAAGTGTTTGATGAACCTCATAGATGTGAGTTCAACATCATTTATATAGCCCTTTGCGACACCATCTCCGGCTATGTATAACTCCCCCAAACAACCTGAAAATACAGGCTTTAAGTTTTTGTCAAGCACATAGATTTCAGTATTTGATATAGGCTTTCCTATTGGAATAGTTACAGAAGAATTATCAATATTGTCAATCGGGAAATAAGTTGCAAAGGTAGTTGTCTCAGTAGGCCCATATACATGTACAATCTTGCCCTGCCCTGCTGCCTCAAGAGCCTTTGCAGCATGGATGGTAGAAATGCGTTCCCCTCCGAAAAGGACTTTTCTTATATTTTTAAGGCTCTGTGCATCTGCATCCACTAAAGCATTGAAAAGCGCAGTAGTTATAAAAAATACCGTTATCCCCTCATCTTTTATAATACCTGTCAGCTTTGCCATATCCAGAAATGTTTCTTTCTTTGTAAGCACAAGCTTTGCACCGTTTAACAGTGCTCCGAAAATATCGAATGTGGAACCGTCAAAAGCATAATTTGATAGCTGCAGTATTATATCCGAGGGCAATATTTCTATGTAATTGGTATCCTTCACAACCCTGCTTATATTATAGTGGGATGTCTGTATCCCCTTAGGTGTTCCGGTTGAACCAGATGTATACATTACATAAGCTGTATCGCAGGATATATTTTTACATACAGGGTTTGAAGCAGGATATTCACTTAACTTCTCTGTTATTTCTTCATATACTAAGGTTTCAATATCCCACTCAACATTGAAAACATCCCTTGATGGAAATAACCTTTCCCCCAAAGACTTCTCCATCAAAACAATTCCTGTTTTTGTGCTTCTAATCATGTCTATAGACCTTTGCACCGGGTTATCAGGGTCTAAAGGTAAATAGGCACCCCCAGCTTTAAGCACTGCAAGTATGCTTATTATCATTTCAAAAGATCTGCCGAACAAAATACCCACCGTTTCATTAGACTTTACTCCCTTATTTATAAGGAGTGCTGCAAGTCTATTGGCTCTTTCATTAAGCTCCCCATAGGTCATTTCTATATCTTCAAGCTTAAGTGCAACTGCATCAGGTCTTTTTTCTACCTGTTCCTCAAAAAGTTTCTGCAGAGTTTTTCTTTTTGGATACTTACTTACAGTATTGTTTAAGTCGCTTAATAAAAATTCTCTTTCCTCTTTTTCCAACGTTTCCACTTCAAAAAGAGGCTTCTCAATTTTATCTACCATTTCCTCAATAATCATTGTAAAACGCCTTGAAAGGTCTTCTATACAACTTTTTTCAAAAGTCCCCCTGTTATAAATGAACTTGATTTTCATTTTCTCAAAGTTCATAATTGAAACACTCAAGTCGAAGTTTGATTTTTCAAAAACCTCATAATCTGTTATTCTAAAATTCCCTTCAGAATTCAAGAGTTTTGTATCTAAAGGATAATTTTCAAAGGCAATAATTGAATCAAACAGGTTTTCTCTGTTGTTTATTTCGCTTACGTCTTTGATATCCGAAAGTGAGCAGCACTCAAATTCTTCCCTGCCAATTAAAGCACGGTTTAACTCCTCCAGACATTTGCTTAACTTTTCATCTCCGGCCGCCGTAAATCTTACAGGTATGGTGTTTATAAATAACCCTACAGTGTTTTCAATTCCCCTTAATTTTAAGTTTCTTCCCGAAACTGTAACCCCAAAAACAACATCTTTTGAATTGTCAATTTTTTGCAGCAAAATCCCCCATGCAGCAAAAAATAAAGTGGCAGGAGTGAAATTTTTCTCTCTGGCAAAACTCTTAACTTTTTCGGAAAGCTTAAGAGAGAGATCAAATGTAAATTCCTCTGTACCAAATTGAGCCTCTTTTTTCCCTGTTGAAACCGGAAGTCTCGTTTTTTTGTCAAATCCACATAAATAATTCTTCCAGAATTCCGCAAGATGCTCTTTATCCAAAGTCTTTGTCCATTTGATATAATCTCTGATTTTTAATTTATTAATTTCGCTTGAAGGCTTAATTCCTTTAATATATCTGTTGTATGCTTCAAAGAATTCCGTTAAAAGTATTCCATTGCTCCATCCGTCATATAAAATATGGTGTCCGCTTATTATTACTGCATAATTGTGTCCAGGCATTTTGAGAAGACTTATTCTGAATGGTTCCTTTTCAATATCGAGGCCTTCCATTCTGTCCTCTTCAGACATTTTAACCACTTTTTCACGCCATGCACCTTCATCAATACTGGAAAAATCGTATTCCCTGATCTTAAGCCTCTGCTCTTTAAAAATCACCTGTACAGGCTGGTTGAGATTTTCCCACTTAATTACCGAACGTAGAGCTTCATTTTTTTGGGCTACAGTGCACCATGCTTTTTTAAACCCCTCAACATCCAATTCCCCATATAAATACAAAGTCAACTGCTGAAAATACTCTTCACTACTGGGATTCTTAAGGTATTGAAACAACATACTTTCCTGCATCGGCGTTAACGGCAGAATGTCTTCTACGGCACTTTTGCCTTTTGGATTTTTATCCGCCGTAATTTTCTCATCATTATTTAAAGTATACATTTTTTCTAATCCCCCAAATTTAGAATATTTATAGTTATTTGCGAAATGCTATAACGCTTGAATTTACTGCATTTCAAATTGATATTTTTATTGTTTTCCCCCTCTGCTTCTAGTAAAATATAGGTATCTAATCCAATTTTAAACAAGAGAAGGGGAAAACAAATGGTAAAACTTTATAAACAAATTTCTTTTGCTGACACATTCGAAGAATGTAAAGATGTTTTTCAAAATAATAAGCCAAAATTTCTTAAGCTACTCTCACAACATCTTGATTTATCTTCGCTTATACCACAGGATTTTTATTGGTCTTACCACAAAACTCTAGGGAGAGACCGTAAATATTCACTCTCTTCAATGCTTTCAGCATTAGTTCTGCAGAAAATTCTTGGCATTCCTACAGTTTCGCTACTCATTATTTTTCTTAATTTATGCCATGAAGCCCGTGAATTCTGTGGCCTTCCAGACGTCCCTCATAACTCTCAGTTTACACGGTTCAAACAAGATTTCGTTATTTACCTGGAAAACTTCTTTAACCACCTTGTAGATATTACAGAACCTATTTGCCAGGAAATTAACACTACTCTTGCATCCACTATCGCTTATGATACTTCAGGTATTGAAACCTTTGTAACTGAGAATAACCCAAAGTTCATAAATTCTATCATAAAAAAACTCAAGGCTTTCTACAAGGACAAGCCTGATGTCGATGTATATAAAATGGCTTATAGCCTTATGCCTTCTTCAGCCTCTGCAAACAAAGAAAATCAGCAACTCTACANTAACGGCTACTTCTGCTATGTCTACAAGTTTTGGCATTATCACCAAACNGNCCTCGCATTCCNAGACATATTGGCTTTTTTGGATAGTGACTTCAAAAAGAAACATCCTGAAATGCACATTGAGAAAAAAATTCGGATTCTCCAAGACGAAGATGAAATCTATTAGGGGATTTCCAAATCCCTTAAACCCAGTATTTTGGCAAACTTCCTTTAACTCTTTCCCCCCGGATTTTTAAAACCCAAGCACTTTCCCTTGGTGATTCTATTTTTGATACGTGCGATACCTACACATTGCTCTTAGATGAACTCAAGTTTCAAAGGGCTCTAATACCTTTGAATTCCAGAAATTCAAACCCTAATCTTCCGCCTATTAAATACAATGATGATGGTTGGCCACTTTGCTCTAAAGATTCTTCTGTACCAATGAAACCAAATGGCTGGAGCCGAGAAGAAGGAAGAATCGAAAGATTCAAATGGCGGTGCCCACAGGCAAAACTAATTAAAGGTAAATGGGTTACTTCTTGTGATAACCCCTGTAATGGCAAGCCTTGCGGTCGTGTAACCTTCACATCTCCTGCCATGGATAAACGCATGTATCCAGGTGTGATTAGAGGCTCTGACGAATGGATTTCTGACTACAAAATTAGGACTGTAGTAGAAAAAAACATTCAATACCTTAAGGAGCCTATGGCCTGTGGTAATCTTAAAACAAGAGACAACCTAACTATTAAAGCAGATTTATATCTCGCAGGTATCACACAACTAATTACTGTAATACTTGCAGATAAAATTCATGAGCACAAGTATATACGTAGTTTAAAACCTTTAATCGCTTGATTTACTAACTTACTCTTGAAACTTATGTCTTATACATAAGCTTATTTGTGCTGTAATTTCATCAACAAGGTTCTGGTTTTTCAGTCAAATCACTAACATATATCCCTCTTAAGTTATCAAAGTCCATTTTACATCTCTTCTAACTTTTTACATCTGATTTTTTAAGTCATTTTGCAAATGCCTAATATTAATTAAAGTAGAACCATATATAAAAGCACTAAATGTAATAATTTTACTATACCATACCTTAGTAATTATGTCACTAAAAGGGATTAAGTTTTACTATTTTAATATAATATTATGTAAAAGGGATGTTGCATTCGCAACACCCCTTTAAAACAGCTAGTTATTGTGTTAATAAAGTTTACAGCACATAAATACGTTTATTTCACAGTAAAGTTAGTTGGTGCTGTATTTGTTCCGC
>NZ_JH556658.1:659175-728468 GCF_000179595.2 Acetivibrio cellulolyticus CD2
TTTTTTTATGATAGAATTTATGAACTTTGGGTTATTCTCAGTTACAAAGGTTTCAATCCCTGAAGTATCATAAGCGATAGTGGATGCAAGAGTAGTGTTAATTTCCTGGCAAATAGGTTCTGTAATATCTACAAGGTGGTTAAAGAAGTTTTCCAGGTAAATAACGAAATCTTGTTTGAACCGTGTAAACTGAGAGTTATGAGGGACGTCTGGAAGGCCACAGAATTCACGGGCTTCATGGCATAAATTAAGAAAAATAATGAGTAGCGAAACTGTAGGAATGCCAAGAATTTTCTGCAGAACTAATGCTGAAAGCATTGAAGAGAGTGAATATTTACGGTCTCTCCCTAGAGTTTTGTGGTAAGACCAATAAAAATCCTGTGGTATAAGCGAAGATAAATCAAGATGTTGTGAGAGTAGCTTAAGAAATTTTGGCTTATTATTTTGAAAAACATCTTTACATTCTTCGAATGTGTCAGCAAAAGAAATTTGTTTATAAAGTTTTACCATTTGTTTTCTCTTTCTCTTGTTTAAAATTGGATTAGATACCTATATTTTACTAGAAGCAGAGGGGGAAAACAATAAAAATATCAATTTGAAATGCAGTAAATTCAAGCGTTATAGCATTTCGCAAATAACTAAAAAATAATTATACAAGGGGGAGTAAAATTATGAATAAATACATAAAAATTGAATTCGAAGGCAACTGTAATTTATCTTGTGATTATTGTTTTGTAGACTATAGGGTAAAAATAGATACAGATAAAATGATTAAACACATGGAAGAAATATTCAAAAAGAATGGTCCAAAATGTATATATAAAGTTGAATGCATTGGAGAAATTACACTGTATCCTGAAATTCTATCGTATCTTGGCAGTAAAGTTGAAGAGGATGGATACGAGATTCATATATTATCAAATGGAGTAAAAACAGTAGATGTAAAAATTGCCTCTTTATTTAAGTGGAGCATATCTCTAGATGGGCACACAGTCAAAATGAACAAATATAGAAAACTGGACTTACAGAGAATAGAAAATATTCTAAATAACATATTTTCAACAAATGCAGATATTCAATGTGTTTTCAATGAACAGTCAGTATTTGAAATGAATTCATTTATTTTATATCTTAAAGATAAAGGCTTTAAAGGAGCATTACATATTTTCCCTTGCAGATTTGCAAATACTCCCCTAAATAGATATTTAGATTATGACAAGTTAGTAAAAGCTAGTTTTATCCCGTCAGAAGAATACTTCAGAAGATGGAAATACATATTTGATAATAACAAAAGAAACTTTACATGTGATTTTTATAAAAATGGTTATGTTTATAGAATTATGAAAGATGGCATTAATGTGAAAGAAATTAAATGTGATTGTGCAGGGAGTAAATTTACATTTATAACAGGAGATGAGAATTCGAAGAGTTTTTCTGAGGCAAACTGTGGCACATGCATAAATCATTTTGAATATAATGAAAGTTTACAAAAGGAAAGACAATTTGCGATGAGTTAATTCATAAAGGTTTATTAAATCTATCGTAGAGTTTTATTAAGCCTCTTTCGAACGAAGTGAAAGAGGCAAAAACGGAGGGACTCGAAGTCCCGGAGTTTTTATTAGGATCTACATTGATACTGTATTTGGTGGGTATAAACAATAAGCTTAGATAAATTACCAATGATTATTGATTTTGCAAAAGGGAGAGATTTCATTGAAGTACTGCATAATAACCGACAACAGTCAAGATGAATTAAATAAGATAAATATGGAGGCAGTGGGTTTTTATCAATGGGTCAATGTTTTTCACGGAGAGCGTTTAGGTGCGGAAGAAATATTACCGGTATTAAAGGATTGTGATTATGATGTTATTCATGTTCGCCTAACGGCTTCGCATTTCACTTTGATTCATTCGATACGCAGTAAAATCGGAGAAAAGTCGCAGACAAAGCTTGTTGTGTCAATGGATTATCCACCTATATATTGGAAGAGGCACTTTGAAGATATGACTAGAGTGAAAGAAGCTTTGGATAAAGCGGATTTTGTATTTGCTACGGAGTATTCCATTTGCTGTGAACTGGAGAAACTCATCGGAAAACTTGTATATGAGCTTCCTTATCCTGCTGATATTGATAGACTTAAAGAATATGAACAAAAAGAAAAGAAGAATATTATAAATGTATTATATAAAAGCAAACTTAAAAACCTGTCAAATCTTAAACGTATTGCAGAAAAATCAGGTGCCAGACTTAGAGTCGTTTTTTATTCATTGGCAGAGAAAAAAACTGTTGAAAAATTGAGTAAAAGTAAAATAGATTTTGTGCAATGCCGGAGTGAAGAGGAGCTTTGCAGGGCACTGTCTGAAGGGGATGTCGTCATTGGACCATATGCTTATAGAAATTATGGCAAATGGCCTATTTATGCGGCGGCAGTCGGAAGTATTTATATAGGAAACAGCTTAGTAGATGCCTCAAGGAGATGCTTTCCTATGATTTATAGCACATATAAATCCCTTAAAGGATATGGGCTTATTTACAGATGGTTGGCAGGCGATAGGGAAATATGCGAATATATAAGGAAAACAGCTTCTCATAAAGTTGAGTACTACAGTCTTCAGAATATTAAGGACAGGTTTCTATGTCTTCTTATGCAGGAAACAAAAGATATAAGTTTTCGAAAGTATATGAATACAATGGAAACAGAGACAAAAGGCATATCTTCAGAATTGGAAACAGATAGAAAGGCTACAGTATTTTGTAGGGACATTAAGCACTTGTTCGGGAAAACTGTGTTGCAGCATTCGAAGAACGAGGTTGCAGTGTTTTGTCTGGTGAAGAATGGAATGGAGTACCTTCCTGATTTTTTGGAGCATTACAATAATCTTGGAGTCAGGCATTTCATATTTGTTGACAATGGCTCTACAGACGGTACTGTTGAATTTCTAAGGGATAAACACAATGTGACCGTATTTGGTACCGAAATTCCACACAAATATTATGAAAATGAGATTAGAAGGACGGTTATACAAAACCTTATAAGAGATAGCTGGTGCCTTTGTGTGGATGTTGATGAATTATGGGACTATCCTTATTCAGACAGAATTTCTATTAAAAGCTTTTTAGAGTATTTGAACTTTAACAGGTATACTGCCGTGATTTCATATATGCTGGATATGTTTCCTGCAATGCTGGATTTCAATAACAGCGAAAAAGACAGCGGGTGGAAAGAAAGATATGTTTATTATGATCTAACTAAAATTAAGAAGGCAAACTATTTTGCTCAAAATAATAACTTCTGCAACTATAATAATTTAGCTGATAGGTCAATGAAGTACTACTTTGGGGGCATCCGGCTTAAACATTTCGGAAGTGAATCAAACAGATATGTTCTTATTAAGCACCCTTTGATGTTTATGGACGGAAAAATAGAACCTGTAACTGATCCACATTATTGCAATAAAGCCTACATTGCAGATGTAAGCTGTGTGATAAAGCATTACAAGTTTACTTCTTCATTTAAGGAGCGTCTTAACAGCAGTAAGAATGATTATGATTTTTTTGGAAGGTGCGAACATGAAGAATACCATAAAGTTTTGAAGGACAATGAAAATATTAATTTCTATTCATCATCTGCAAAAAGATTGGAAAACGTAAACGATCTGCTTCAATCAGGTTTTATTAAGGTTTCCAGGAAATATTTGAACTTTGTTTATTCTAAAAAATGAGAACAAATAAGAAGAATGAAGGACTAGTACTTTGTAAAATCTCAGTCTTTACATTCCCTAACAAATACATATTTATTTAGATACTAGGGGGGAGATCTTTTTAATGGAAACTATTAAAATTGTTACATCATCCGATGATCGATATGTTCAGCATCTTGGAATCATGCTGATATCACTCTTAATGAATACGGCATCACGGGAGAGTCTGGAGTTTTTTGTGATTGATGGAGGTATAACAGATAAAAATAAAGAAATCTTAGCATCTATTGTTGGAAAATACGGCTTGAAAATGCACTTTTTGCAGCTCAGCCCTGAGCGGTATCAATCGTTTAATGTGATGTCCTATTTTGGACAGGCAACGTTTTTCAGAATTTTTGTAACAGACCTTTTTGATCCTTCAGTAGAAAAAATTGTTTTTCTTGACTGTGACATGATTATAAAAGGTGATATTGCAGAACTCTGGAAAACGGATGTTTCAGGGTATTACATGGCAGCTGTTGAGGATGTAGGCTTGGAAAATGACGGATTGTATGGGATTCAACATAAAAGAAGCCTTGGTATAAAGCGCAGATCAAAGTATTTTAATGCCGGAGTTATGGTAATTAATATGACTCTATGGCGTAACCACAACATACCCGATCGAACTAGAAACTACCTTTTAACTCATCACAATGATGTAAAGCTTCCCGATCAGGACGCCTTGAATGCTGTTTTATGCGACAATTGGAAGCTTTTACATCCTAAATGGAACCAGCAGGCTACTTTGCAGTTGTTTTATAAGAAGAAATGGGTAATAAGGGAGGACTTGCTGGAAGCTGTTCATAACCCCGCAATTATTCACTATTCAGAGCCGTCAAAACCTTGGCATTATATGAATCTCCATCCAATGAAGAAGGAATACTTAAAGTATACGGCATTAAGTCCGTGGATGGATTTTACACCTTCAGATCTTAAGTTCAAAAACAGAATTAAGAAATTACTTTTGAGAACACGCTTAGGGCAGGCTGTAGCAGGTTATTGCAATAACCTAAATTTGTGCTATGAAAAGGATAGTGAGTACCTAAACAAAAAACTGTCAAAATCCCCATTGTTCAAAGCTGCGTATTTCGTATTTTTCCCTATTGGATACAATTATAACAAACGTCTTTCAAAACTTGCAGGAATGTCTTATTATATTGAGAACGGAAAAATTAATATAAATAACAGAGTGCTTTCCAATATGGCATGTGCCGGTTTGTCTGTTTTTAGATTTTTGATACCCGGACCACTGCGCAATTATTTGAGGGAAGAATCTGTGAGCAAAAAATACATGTGTCCCTGCTGTGGTTATAAAACTTTTGTAAATGACAGGGATGATGAAGAAATCTGCAAAATATGTTTTTGGCAGAATGATATTGATCAGGTTATAAATCCTAATTATGACGGCGGTGCAAATGAGGTTTCACTTAGCCAGGCCCGCAAGAATTATCTTGAATTCGGAGCTTCTGACAAAAGATATATGTTTGTAGCACAAAAGCCAACAATTTTTGATGAAAAAGATATCCACGAAAGTAAATCAGGGGTTCTCCAAAAAATATGAAAGGTAAAATACTATGAAAAATATAAAAAAGAGTTGGATTGTTTTGATTTTAGTTATGGCGCTCATCGGGATAAATACTGAAGTATTCTATGGGCAAAACACTAAAGTATCAAATGAAACTGAAAAGACACAGGCTGCTAAACTTGAACAGTTTATTGAAGAACGCATGAAAACAGCAGGAATTCCCGGAATGGCTGTGATTGTTGTAAAAGGCGAGCAGACAGTATATGAGGGTGATTTTGGATTTAATGATGTAAAAAGCAGCCAAAAATTTTCTGAAAATATGTTATTTCCGTTAGGTATGAACGGAGAATCATATACAGCATCAGGCGTTTTAAAGCTGGTAGAGCAAGAAAAGCTTAATTTATCCGATGCTGTTGTTAAATACCTGCCATGGCTTAACTCTACTTTTGCAGATGAAAGAATTAAAGATGTTACTGTCGAGCAGCTTCTTCACCATACTGGAGGCTTGCCAGAACCACGAAAGGGTGCAAATTCAGGTAAAGCCGAAGGAAAAACAGAAATTAAAAAGCTTTTCGAAGGACTTAAACTGGATTTTACGCCGGGAGAGAAATACTCCTATTCAGCTCTTGACTACATAATTTTGGAACAACTTATTGAAAAGGTGTCAAATCAAGCATATGACAGTTTTATGAAGGAACAGGTATTTGGGGTGTTTCAGTTGAAAAACACATTTTTAGCTGAAGATTCATATTCTAAGTCCGAACTTGCAAAAGGTTACAAAACTGAGTACATGCATCCAGTTAGATATGATGCTCCTAAATTAATTGGAGAGTTAAGAACAGAGGGGATGATTACAAGTACCGATGATGCCGCAAAGTGGCTTAGGGCAAATATCAAGGAAGATGAGCAGATTTTTGAAACTGGACATGCTCCCGAAATATACAGCGGAAACTCTCAAGGTAGTTTCAGGACTATGGGCTGGAGTACTGTTCAAGGGAGGAAAAATTGGCTTTTCAATTCGGGTACGCTGCCAAATTACACTTCATTTATGGCATTTAGTCCTGAAGAAAAGCTGGGAATTGCTGTGTTCGCAAATATCAACAGCTCTGATGTTCAGAATATAGGGTGGGGAATAATAGATGTAGTAATGGGTAAGACTCCGGCCGCGTTTGCCGGGGATCTACTAAAACAGCTTGACTTTTTGTCGGTGTTGGTTATTTGTGCTGCGGGTATTTTTATCGTACTAACTTTATTGTTTTTTATTTTACTTATAAGAGATATAAGAAGAAAGCATCGTTCTTTTATCGGACTAAACCCGGGTTTCATATCTGAACTGGTTTTATACCTGTTTTTTGCAGTGGGATTAACAGTCTGTTTTCGTGCGATACCAAATATAGTTCTTGGGTATGGTGATTGGAATGATATAAGTGTATGGCTGTCTGGCAGTTTTATAGCGGCATCGTTGTTTGCATTGGTTGCAGTTGCAGTATTTCTTTTGTATTTAATATTTAACCGACTCTTTCCAAACCCTGATAGCAGCGATATTTTTCCTAATATTGTTTTAAGTATTGCCAGCGGTTTTGGTAATGCACTTATAATATTTGTAATCAATCAATCTTTTGGAGTAAACGGTAATGCAAGGTTTAGTTTTTTTATAGCATTTTTAATGGGCATGGTCATTTATGTATGTGGACAGCGCTTGGTTAGGGTAAGTCTTATAAAGACAACGTCCAATATTATATATAAAAAGCGTATGGAGATAATGAACAAACTTTTGAAAACCTACTTCTACAAGATAGAGGCCATTGAACAGGGTAGAGTTCAGGCAGTGTTAAATAATGATACAGAGGTGGTAAGTAATTTTATAAATCTTGCAATAAGCGGAATTACCGGGATTGCAACTTCACTCTGTGTAGTTGTATACATGGGTACCATTAGCCTCTATGGACTTTTTCTGGTTTTGGGTGTGAGCTTGGCTGCAGCAACCTGCTATTATGTGGCGGGACGCTCAGCTGACAGACTTTGGGAAAAAACAAGGGATCTCCAAAATACATTTTTCAAATTTATATATAATCTTATAGGAGGATTTAAGGAATTAAGCCTGAATACCGAAAAACAAAAAGATTTCATTGAGGATGTAGACAGAAATTCTAAAGTTTATAGAGATTCAAGAGTGTTATTCGACCTCAAGTTTGCCAATGTATATGTTATAGGGGAGCTTATGTTTACGTTTGTAATAGGTGTTATAGCATTTGGTTTCCCAGTGATATTTAAAGATATTGACAGTAAAGAGCTGCAAACTTATGTATTCGCTTTCTTTTATCTTGTAGGACCGGTACATGTGATTTTAAACATGATTCCAAGCGTGATACAGGTGAGAACAAGCTTAGGACGAATTCAAGGGCTGCTTAATGAAGTTAATGAATTCGAACATATTATGGAAGATACAAAAGATCAAAAAGGGGTTAAAAATCCTATAACATTAGAATTGAAAGATGTTTCCTATAGCTACAAAAGTGAAAGCGGGGAGTCATTTAAAGTTGGGCCCGTCAACAGTACATTTAGGTCGGGTGAAATTACTTTTATTACCGGAGGAAATGGAAGCGGAAAATCTACGCTAGCTAAACTAATTACCGGTTTATATTGTCCGGATAATGGAGAACTTTCCATTAACGGGACAAAAATATTGCCAGAAAATTTAAGCCAGTATTTTTCTGCGGTTTTCAGCGACTATTATCTTTTTGAAAAGCTGTATGGTATTGATTATAAAGAAAAGGATGGGGATATCGCCAGGTACTTAAAATTGCTCCGGATTGAAGACAAAATTGAGATAACCGATGGAGAATTAAGCACGGTAAAACTTTCTACCGGGCAAAGAAAAAGGCTGGGGCTTATGATATCTTATCTTGAAGACCGCCCCATAATTCTTTTGGATGAGTGGGCAGCAGACCAGGATCCGGAATTCAGAAAGTTTTTTTACATGTCACTGCTCCCGGCTTTAAAAGAACAGGGCAAAATTGTGATTGCCATAACTCATGATGACAGGTATTTCAATACAGCAGATAAAGTTATTAAGATGGAATTTGGAACAGTTATAGAACAAAGCGTAAACAAGGATGCGGAACAGAAGGATAGCTGTGTTTTTGCCCTTGGATGATTGCAAATATTAATTTTTGTTAATTATTCTTGAATTATATAAACACTAGCATTATAATCTAGAAAATGTCGTAAATTACAATTTTGAGAAAGGGTGATGTATATGTTAAGAAAAGTATCTTCGATTTTGATTGTTTGCCTCATGGTATTTAGTGTTTCAGTAAACGCTTTTGCTTCCGGAATGGATGATAAAGGTAATAGAAACACTAAAAATTATGTCTCAGATAGTAGAAGGCTAGAAAATAACGCAAAAATTGATGCTGAACGCAAGTTGGCTGATTTACGGTGTAAAAAGCATATATCAAAAGATGACTTGGAAATCAAAAGAAATCTTGAGGAATACTTGAATGCTTGTGCTGATTATAGAAACTTTCACGGTTCCGTTCTTGTAAAAAAAGATGGCAGAGTGATTCTGGCAAATGGTTATGGAATGGCGGACTATGAGAATAATATACCAAACATGCCGAATACTCGATTTGCAATAGCATCTATGACAAAGCAGTTCACAGCCATGGCTATTTTGCAGCTTTATGAAAATGGAAAGCTAAATCTTGACGATAAGCTTTCAAAATATATAACCGATTTTGCTAGGGGAGAAGAAATTACAATCCATCAGTTGCTTACTCACACTTCAGGTATAACAAATTACACCATGTTGCCTGAATTTTGGACTATGGATAAAAAAGATCTTAATTTGGATAGTATAATTAGTATGATAAAGGACAAACCTCTCGATTTTAACCCTGGGGAGAGCTGGAATTACAGCAATTCAGGATATGTATTGCTTGGCTATATTGTAGAGAATATAACAGGAAATAGCCTTGAGAAGTATATGGAAAAAAACATTTTTAAGCCACTTAAAATGAAGGACACCGGGGTGTGTTACAAAAATGACAAAAAGATGATAAAAACTGTTGCATATGACGGCTTTTTAGACATTGTCCCCATAGATGATTCGTTTGCTTTGAATGGTTTATTCGGTGCAGGGTATTTGTATTCAACGGTTGAAGATATTAATCGTTGGGACAAGGCTTTAAATTCCGATAAATTGGTCAGCAAAAATACTATGGATCTGATTTTCACTCCCCATGTTGAAATTGCACCTGATAATTACTATGGATATGGATGGGTTATTGTCGGAGATGGAGCTGATAAAGAAATCTATCATGATGGGTCTGTACCTGGTTTCAGTTCTATAATTTCGAGATTCGTGGATAGGGATACAAGTATTATAATTCTAAGTAACAACAGTACAGCTGGTTCAGGGATATACGACATCAAGAATGATTTAAACTCTATACTGCTTGGACAGGATGTGGAATTACCTGTTGAGAAAAAATCAATAACTTTAGATACAGAAATACTTGACGGCCTAACTGGTACATATGAAGTTGCACCTGGTATAAACTTTACAATTTCAAGGGAAGAAAACCATTTATATGCTCAATTAACCGGCCAGGAAAAGTATGAAATATTCGCTAAATCAGAAACTCAGTTCTTTTATAGAATTGTTGATGCGGAGATTTCTTTCACAAGGGATGAGAACGGGCAAGTAATAGGGTTGGTATTGCACCAGTTGGGAATGGAGATTCCGGGACAAAAGATTACAGATTCCGAAGCTGAAACGGTTCAACCTGCGGCTTGAGTATAATGAGAAAATGTTTCGAAAAAAGTTTTCAACCTGACAAAGCACCGGGTAACACCCGGTGCTTATATTATAGCCTTTTATCCTCTATTTTTTACTAATACTGCTCTTGATTGAATTGATATCCTTTTCATAATCATTTTTTATGATTTGTTCCATATTATCCAAAGCAGTTTTCGCATCACCTTCATTGCTTTCAATAAAATCTTCTATTCTTTCATTCCACCAACCAAAAAGCTTTGCATCCATAGGAGTAGCAAATACTAAAGGGGTTTTTTCACGTAGCTTTTCGTAAAGTTTATTAGAGTATTGACCTCCAAGGAAATCGCTCTGAACATTAAGTTTGCTTTCATAATCTTCCCTTTCGCGTTGAACCACTAACTTTACAAATTCCCAAGCTAATTCCTTATTTTTACTCTGACTGGTAATTGCAAGTGCTGGAGACCCATTTGTAGAGTAAACACCTAAAGGTAGCCTTGTGACCTTCCATTTTCCTTTTGTCTCCGGAGCCCATTGATTCAGGAGATATTCACCCCAACACCCAAATTGAACCATTACTATCTCACCATTTTTTATCGCCTCTTGACCACCTGCATCCCAGATAGTTTTTGATATCGCAAGTCCTTCATTCTTTATACGTCTTGTCAAATCCAGTGCAATTTCATACTTATCAGTATTCCGTACAAAATTTAAATCTTTATCAAAAAATCCTTGTCCTGATGAAACCATATTTATTGTATCGTTACTCCATTGGAAAACCCATTTATTATTCTTTTTCAATTCTTTGACCATTCCAAACCATTTTTCCGGATCTTCCATAAAATTGCCCAGTTCCTCAGGATCAGTCGGAAATCCATACTGCTCAAGAATATCAGTACGGTAATACAAAACTGAAGGACTATGATACAATGGAAGTGCCAGGAGCTTTTTATCATCGAATGTCATTGTCCAGCTTAACTGATGGTCAGCAAATTTATGCAAGTCATTATTGGCATTATAGGGAGCCTGCAGTAGATTTTCAAGACCTTCTATAAAATTGAATTGCCCCATTGTGTCACTAAACAATAATAATGCATCCGGTGCTGTCCCTGATGCAATAGCACTAAGATACTTTTCAGCAGCATTTCCCTCTATAGTTTGAAATTCTATAGTTTTTCCGGGGTGACTTTTCTCAAACTCATCTTTATATGGCAGCCAATCCTGATAATACCCCCATACGCTGATTTTATCAGAATTACTGGAATTTGCATCGGGAGTTTTTGCCGGTTCAATACTATTAATAGGTTCAGTGCTATTGCGCGGTTGTAAGTCAACTTGTTTGTTTTCTGCATCATTAAATTTAACTGAGTTACAGGATACAAGCAGTGATGCCATTAACATTAAAAGCATATACCTAAACAGTTTTCTCATACTCTTACCTCCAGTTTTTTGAGTGTTATCGGAATTACATATCGCAATGGTAACTGCAAACAAAGTGGTATACATGCTGAGATAAAAGAGTAAAATAATACCTTCTAAAACCATCCCTTATCAATTGATATTGATTTTTTTCTTTCCTCCAGAAATACGAGAAACTGCGCAGGAGGAACAGGTTTGCTGAAAAAATACCCCTGCAGTTCGTCACATCCCATTTTTCTTAAACAGTTCACACTTTCGATAGTCTCAACTCCTTCGGCAGTTACCTTCAAATTAATATCCTTTGCCAACCTCAAAACAGACTTAATAACTGCAACATTATGTTTATCAAAAGGTATATTGCTAACAAATAATTTATCCAGCTTTAGCCCTGTAATTGGAAGCCCTTTGAGTGCTGACAGTGAAGAATATCCCATACCGAAATCATCAATTGAAATGCTTAACCCCATATTTCTGATACTCGTCAACTCCTTAATAACCAGTTCCTTGTTTTCAATATTCAACCCTTCGGTTATCTCCAATTCCAGACATTCAGGATCTAATCCTGTTTCATTGATAATATTTTGGAGTAATAAAGACAAGTCATTATTTTTAAACTGAATCGGCGAGCAGTTTACGGATATTCTCAGCTTATCATATCCTGCTCTTTTCCATTCCATCATTTGTCTGGCTGCTTCTCGCAATGCCCATTCTCCAATAGGTATAATAAGTCCTGTCTTTTCAGCAAGAGAAATAAATCTATCTGGTGATATCAACCCATTTTCGGGATCATGCCAACGAATTAATGCCTCTGCACCTATAAGCATTCCGGACTTTGCATCAATCTTTGGCTGATAATATAATGCAAAATCATTATTTTTAAGTGCCCGGTGCATACCATTCTCAATTCGCATTTTGTCCGGTATACCCAAACTATTGATCTGGGAATAAAAACAATACTTATTCCCACCGTGCTCTTTTGCCGAATACATTGCTATATCTGCGTTTTTAATAATATCACTTATCCCATCACCATCATAAGGATACACACTTATTCCAAGGCTTCCTCCGATAAACACTTCCTTACCTTCCAGCCAAAAAGGTTTCTTCAGCGAATCAATTAAGGATATGGCAACACTTTCGATTTCACTCATATTAAGCCCATTAAGTACAGTTACAAACTCATCGCCACCTAAACGGGCTATAAAAAAATTATTACTGTCAAGACCTGATAACGCTTTATTCATCCTTTCAGCAACCGAATTCAGCAGTAAATCTCCAGCAGCATGCCCCATTGTATCATTAACTTGCTTAAACCTGTCCAAGTCAATCATTATAACTGCAGTATCTTCAATATTGTTCGATTCAGACTGTTTTTTATCTTCAATTATCAGTTTTAAATGATTTGTAAAATTCGACCTGTTTGGAAGACCTGTTAGATTATCATAATATGCTAATTGCTGAAGTTTTTGTTCTGATTGTAGAAGTTGATATGTTCTTTTTTCCAATTCTCCATACATTTTTCGGTAATCGGATATCATTCCTGTTAAATCCTCAGACATCACTTTAAAATTTGACGTAAGAACTTTAAGCTCAAATATATTGGTATCAGGCCATTCAATCTTTTCCTGGGATCTTAGCTTTTCAGTAAGTCCGGTACTCTCATTCATAAGCCTTCCCAGATACTGAAGAACAATTCTGTTCATCGCTAATATAAGTATGGATATTAATATCAAAAATAATGATATAACACGAACATGTGATAAATATGTATTAAAATATTCAGCTCTGTAATTTTTTATAGGTAATATTGCAACCATTTTATAATTATAAAATTCAGATTCATACATATAAAGAGCACCATCTGAATCATACAAAAGGCCGGATATACTTTTTAAATCGGGCTGCCACATGAAAAATCCTTCTGATATGTACCTGAATTTCCCTCCATTTGTCAAATTATAATAAAACTCATCTTCGGCTAAATCACCAGGAACAAGAACCTTCTCATTCTTGTCGATTACTTGTATATTTAATGGTATTGATGCAGTACTTATTTTTATCAAATCTTCAATACGTCCCATTTGTATTATTGATTTGAGATTAAGTGCTCTTAAGTCTTCATACGACCAATTTGATATCTCTTCAATTATTTTATTGACAGTATTTTTGGTGCTGTCATAAGCATTAATCTCTATTCTTTTTTCGTAATTTCTACCATCAAGAACTGTATATACTATGAATGGACCCAATATTCCTGTAATAGCTATATAAATTAAATAAGTTGCAATTGTGTGATACTTAACAGATACATTTTCAAATCCACATAATCTCTCAAAAGGAATATATGAAGTAAGTATGTCTACCAATACTGAGTTAAATATTCCATTTGCAGCACACATGAAAATAAGGGAATATGTTTCATTATTTATTAATCCCGTTAATGAATATTGCGTAGCCAGTATAGTCATGCTCCCTATAAATATCCAATATAATACATCCCAAACCACCAAAAACTTTTTCTTTCTATCATAAATCAAACATACGAATGCAACTTCCATAAAGCTTAATATAGGCTGTACTCCATGATTAAAAAACGCATATTCCAAGCCGTTAACTGCTGCAACAGCAAATAAAGCTCCCTTTGATCCATAAACCTTTAAAATCAATAGAAAAAAGATACTGCTTATCATATAATCTATCTCAAAAATTATATGTATGCCAGCAATTCTTCCTAAAAACGCCAAAAAAGTCAACAGAATAAACATTATTAATTTTTTAATAAAGATTTTATTGATAATTCTACTAAAATTAAACAAATCTTGCCCCCGTGAGTTTTACATAAATTTGTACCTTTAAAAAATCTTGATCATATGACATGGATGCAATAAAATGTATTTTTTGTTTAAGCTGGAACGATGAAGAATTGATAATTAATTATATACACAATACTCTGTGATTATATCATTCATATGCCTGCCAAAATATTAGTAAGATTTGCATGAGTTGTAGCAACTAAGTGTCGATTACTCAATGATAGGCTAAATTAGCGCTAATGAATTTTTTTTCTTAACATAATTATTCGATGTGCGTAGAAAAGATTCCTTCTTGATTTTTCATTTTGACTGGTTAAATTAAATAGGATAAATGTGAGGAAATTTGATAGTTGAAAAACATTATAAAGACAATGAAAAAATAGCTTCAGCAAAAAGGCGGAAGTTATTTTTTCATTCATGTAATAATTTAATTTCTAACTATTTTTAACATGTTTGTATCTATTTATTAACAGAAAATTTATATTGGCTGTATTTCATAGTAAGATTAGTGATTTTTATGTAGTAAGTTCCGGATGACAAACCAATTTTTCTAGAAGAATCATTTGAATCAAATTCTAATAAATTGGATTCATAAATAAACTCTTCTTGAGATTCAGAAGTTGCTTTATATAGTTCTATATCCATAGTAGAAGCATCAGTGTCCCTTGTCATATTGGTATAAAAACAGAAGAAAAAAGAAGGTATTCTAACTTAAATGTGTCAGAATAAACGAGAAAGAATAAAAACATTAAAGACAGAAGGGGAAAAATAAGTTAGAATTAAAATGTCGAATAATAGAAAAATTAAGCGGTTGTTTGGTAAGTAAAAGACGAACTACAATAGATAGGTCAACTTTCATAGGAAGTTATCCGGCTAAGCATAATCTCGCCTTTTCAAAATCACGTTAAGACCGTAAGAGTATTATTAACAAATTAATAATAAATTGAGGTGACCATGATATTAAATCAAGATTATCATGTGGACATCACTAAAAAGCGAACAAAAGGTATATGCATTAAATGGTATACCTAACTTTTATTTAGCCTCATTTGAATTAAGTAAAATAGGCAAAAACAAAGGGATAGAGATGACCGAAGCTTTTATGTCGCCTTAAACAATTGTAGAACTACATGTTAATTATGTCAACTTCTGTCTTCTTAATAAATACTATCATAAGGGCAACAAATACTATTTTAAATATTTTAATTATAGATATAGAGTTTTAAAAAGGGAGGATTTACAATTAATGAAGAGTAAGCGTAATTTTTTAGCAATACTAATATTATTAGTTTTGCTAACTAATCAAATCTTTAGTGTGTATGCAGGTGTAATTGAACCGCAAAATCCAGAGGTTTATACTCAGGAAATTAAATCGGATGTAAATTCAGATTCAAATTCCCAAACTGTATCTGGAGATACTTTAGAATCAAATTCTGAAACCAAAACAGGGGAAACTTCAGAACAAAATTCTAAAGTCGAATTAGAATCAATTTCAGATCCAAATTCCAAACCTACATCAGACCAAACTTCAGAGATAAAATTAGTAGACATAACAAAAAGCGGAACTACTGATAATGACATTACTGTTGGGAGAAGTGTATATGGAGAAAGTGCAAATCCTGTTAGTGAATCGACTTTGATAGAAAAACCTATGTTTATGTCTGAGATTGAGGAACAAGTGGATGAGGAGGCTCCTACAGCACCTTCACATTTATCATCTGATTCAAACACAGGTACTTCTATTGATTTGTCATGGTTAGGTTCTACTGACAATGTTGGAGTAGCAAAATACGAGGTATACGAAGGCATATCTGTAGTCAAAGCAGTGTATGGCGGAGAAACTTCGTGTACAATAACCGGTTTATCCGCTGACGGTGAATACAATTTTAGAGTCCGGGCAAAAGACGCAGCAGGAAACATTTCGAAATTAAGCAATACATTAATTGTTAACCTTAAAGATAGTGTACATATTGCGGCAGATACAACATTTTATGAAGACAGAATCTATCAGAATTTATATATAGATAGTGGGACAATTAACTTAAATGGTTACAAATTAATTGTAAGAGGTAATCTTATACAATCTAATGGTGTGATGTATGTTAATAACGGGCAGTTAGATGTACATGGAGATTACAGAATTCAGAAGGAAAACCTACAGACGAACGGAACTGTAAGTTACAGCTATAGTAGCGGTTACCTTAGAATGAATAATGAAAAGGATAGAGTTACTGTGGGAGGCAGCTTTATTGATGACTCACGTTATAGTCATAGTGGTTATTTAACGGCTGGGTTACTTGAGATAAAAGGTGATTTCACACAAAAGTCAACATACCGATACTCTAATATTGACAATTTCTACGCAACGAGCAATCACAAAACAGTCTTAAGTGGAAGCGATTTGCAGACTGTTAGTTTTGAAGATGCTATATCAAAATTTGCCGTATTAGAAATAAAGAACTATTCTGAAGAAGGTATAAAATTAACCTGTATATTAAGTGCTGATAAGCTTATAGATAATGGCTGTAAAATAGAAAGTCCAAACTCCGAAAAGGTAGGTTGGAAGCTGACGAAAGATGAGACCTATGATGGTGATTTATATCTAGGGGCAGGAATACTGGATTTGAATGGTTATCAGCTAACTGTTAAGGGAAGACTGATACAATCAGGAGGAACCATAGATATAAATGAAGGTAAGTTGTTTGTTGAAGGCGATTATAGATTGCAGTCAGAGACTAAAAACAGTACTGGTAGCATATCTTACGGTTATAGCAACGGTTATTTGAAAATGGAAAATGAGCAGGACTATGTAAACATAGCTGGAGATTTCATAACACAGTCTCAGTGTGATCACACCGGATACTTGAAAGCAGGTGTTCTTGAAGTTAAAGGAGATTTTAATGAGTTGATTTATAACTCTTCATATAATAACTTTAAGCCAACAGGAACTCATAAGACTATCTTAAACGGTGCAGAACCACAAACTGTTAAATTTGATGTTTCTTCAAATACATGTTTTAATATACTCGAAATAAGCAATACTTCAGCACAAGGAGTAAAGTTTGATTCGAAGGTAACTGTAACAAATAAAATTATAAATTCAGGATCAACTCTTCAAAATTCAGCTAACATATTTTTAGCATCCGGAGCAGTAATTGATGGAAATGTGTGGAGTTATGATTTGTCGATAGAACAAACTTATACACTTCAGAATGATTTAACAGTCGAGGGAAGTTTATATGTAAATGGTGGAACGATAAACTTAAATGGATATAAGTTGACCGTAAAAGGTAATTTTATACATTATGGCGGTACAGTGTACATAAATAAGGGGCTGCTGACTATAGACGGAGACTATAGAATACAGAATGAAATCAAATCGACTGCTGGAACTGTCAGTTATTCTTACGGATATGGGATACTGAAGATGATAGCTTTAGAGGATAGAGTTGTTGTAGGCGGAAGCTTTGTGGACGATTCAGATAACAGTCATAGTGGATACCTCACAGCAGGAGTGTTGGAGGTAAAGGGTGATTTTATACAAAAGACAACATACAGCTACGCAGATAGTAATAACTTCTATGGAAGCGGAAATCATAAAACAGTATTGAGTGGTAGCAAACTTCAGACTGTAAGCTTTGAAGATGCTAATTCAAAATTCGGAATACTGGAGATAAAGAACTATTCTGAAGAAGGCGTGAAATTTACCAGTACACTAAATGCTGATCAGCTTATAGATAACGGATGCAGGATAGTATTTCCGAACTCTGAGTTGTCTGGGTGGAAGCTGACGAAAGATGAGGTGTACGATGGAAATTTACATCTTGGAGCAGGGGTGCTTGATTTAAATGGATATAGCTTAACAGTAAAAGGAAGCTTGATACAATCAGGAGGAACTGTAGACATAAACAAGGGTAAGCTTTATGTTGTAGGGGATTATAGGATACAGACAGAAAAGAAAGCTGAGGATGGAAGCCTTAGTTATAGTTGCAGCAATGGATATTTAAAAATGATAAATGAAGGAGATTATATAAATGTAGCCGGGGACTTCATTACACAATCTCAGTACAGTCACAGCGGATATTTAAAAGCCGGAGTTCTGGAGGTTTGTGGGGATTTCAATCAGCTAACTTATAGTTCCTACTACAACTTTAAGGCTGAAGGAACTCATAAGACGGTATTGTGCGGCACAGAGGCACAAAGTGTAAAGTTTGATAGTCCGGACGTTTCAAATTCTTGCTTTAATATGCTTGAAATAAAGAACAGTTCTAAAGATGGAGTGAAATTTGAGACAAAGGCAGTAATAGCAAGCCAACTTAATAAAACGGAATCGATTATTAAAGATAGTAAAAACATATCCTTAGCAAATAATGCAAAGATAGAAGGAAATGTGTGGAACTATAGCTTGTCAATTGCAGGAAATTTTACACTTCAAAAGGATATAACAATAAATGGAAACCTGTATGTGAACGCTGGAACGACAAACTTAATCGGATATAAGTTGAGCGTAAAAGGTAATCTTATACAAAGTAGCGGTACAGTGTACATAAATAAGGGTCTATTGACTATAGACGGAGACTATAGAATACAGAATGAAAGTCAATCGGCTGATGGAAGTGTCAGTTATACTTATGGATATGGAAGACTGCAGATGACAGCTGCAGGGGATAAAGTTGTTGTAGGTGGAAGCTTTGTGGACGATTCATATTACACCCATAGTGGATACCTCACAGCAGGGGTGTTGGAGGTAAAGGGTGATTTCATACAAAAGACAACATACCGCAAATCAAATACTTATAACTTCTATGGAAGTGGAAGTCATAAAACAGTATTGAGTGGTAGTAAACTTCAGACTGTAAGCTTTGAAGATGCTAATTCAAAATTCGGAATACTCGAAATAAAGAACTATTCTGAAGATGGAGTGAAATTTACCAGTACACTAAATGCTGATCAGCTTATAGATAACGGATGCAGGATAGTATTTCCGAACTCTGAGTTGTCTGGGTGGAAGCTGACGAAAGATGAGGTGTATGAAGGAAATCTACATCTTGGAGCAGGGGTGCTTGATTTAAATGGATTTAGCTTAACAGTAAAAGGAAGCTTGATACAATCAGGAGGAACTGTAGAAATAAACAAGGGTAAACTTTATGTTGAAGGGGATTATAGGATTCAGACAGAAAAGAAAGCTGAGGATGGAAGTCTTAGTTATAGTTACAGCAATGGATATTTAAAAATGGTAAATGAAGTGGATTATATAAATGTAACAGGGGACTTCATAACCCAGTCTCAGTACAGTCACAGCGGATATTTAAAAGCCGGAGTTTTGGAGGTTTGTGGGGATTTCAAACAGTTAAATTATAGTGCCTTGAACAACTTTAAGGCTGAAGGAACTCATAAGACGGTATTGTGCGGCACAGAGGTACAAAGTGTAAAGTTTGATAATCCGAACGTTTCATATTCGTGCTTCAATATACTTGAAATAAAGAACAGTTCTAAAGATGGAGTAAAATTTGATACAAAGGCAGTAATAGTAAATCAACTTAATAAAACGGAATCGATTATTAAAGATAGTAGATATATATCCTTAGCAAATAATGCAAAGATAGAAGGAAATGTGTGGAACTACTGCTTGGCAATTGCAGGGGATTTAGCTCTTCAAAATGATATGACGATAAATGGAAATTTGTATATAGACAGTGGAACGACAAACTTAAGTGGATATAAGTTGATCGTAAAAGGTAATCTTATACAATGCGGCGGTGTGGTGTGTATAAATAAGGGGCTATTGACTATAGACGGAGACTATAGAATACAGAATGAAAGTCAATCGGCTGACGGAAGTGTCAGTTATACTTATGGAAATGGAAGACTTCAGATGACAGCTTTAGAGGATAGAGTTGTTGTAGGCGGAAGCTTTGTAGACGATTCAAATAATAGTAATAGTGGATACCTCACAGCAGGAGTGTTGGAGGTAAAGGGTGATTTCATACAAAAAACAACATACAGCTACGCAGATAGTTTTAACTTCTATGCAAGCGGAAATCATAAGACGGTATTGACTGGAAGCAAACTTCAAACTGTAAGCTTTGAAGATTACAATTCAAAATTCGGAATATTGGAGATAAAGAACTATTCTGAAGAAGGAGTACAAATTACCACTACACTAAATGCCGATCAGCTTATAGATAATGGTTGCAAAGTTAAGTTTAAAAACTCAGGTGTTATGGGTTGGAAGCTTGAAAAGGATGAAGTGTATATGGGTGATTTATACCTTGAAGCAGGTACACTCGATCTCAATGGTTACAAATTAATAATAAAAGGCAAACTCATACAGGCCGGAGGAACAATAAACATAAATAAAGGAAATCTTCTGGTGGAAGGCGATTATCGAATACAAACAGAAACAAAGAATGCAAATGGTTTGGCAACATATAGCTACAGTAATGGATATTTGAAAATGATAAATGATGCGGACTATGTAAAAGTTGAAGGTGATTTTGTAACACAGTCCCAATACGGCCAGGATAATTTCCTCACAGCAGGAGTCCTTGAAGTAAAGGGAGACTTCAGCCAAAAAAGATATAATGCATATAATAACTACAAAACGGGAGGGACACATAAGACTGTACTAAGTGGTAATGGAGTACAGCACGTAATGTTTGATAGCCCGAGCAGTTTACAATCATGTATTAATATACTCGATATACCTAACGATTTTGAAGTGCGTTTTGACACTAAAACAGTTATTACTAAAGAGCTTAAGAAGACATCAGCAGCACTTATAAATTCTAAAAATTTGAGCTTATATACCGGTGTAGAGTTAAACAGCAATACATGGTACTATGATTTAAGTTTTGAAGGAAATTATACGTTTAAATCGGATTTGACTATTGAAGGGGATATGTATGTAACCGGCGATATGAATTTAAACGGAAAGAGGCTTTATGTTGAAGGTGATTTAATTCAGACAGGCGGAACACTCAACGTAAATGGTGGAGAGATTGTTGTAGGTGGAGATTATACTATAAGCAATTATTCATTACTAGAAATGGTAAATGAATTTGACTATGTATGTGTAGAAGGTAATTTTACAACATCAAGCTCTTATACTAATGAATGTCTTACAGCGGGTGTATTAGAAGTGAAAGGAGACTTTTCACAGAAGTCAACTGCGAATAATTTCTGTGCATCAGGAACACATAAAACTTTGCTTAGTGGTGATGACATACAAAAGGTGACCTTTGAGAATAAGACTAATTCAAAGTTTAATATTCTGATTCTTTCTAAAATATTTGAAGAAGGTTACATCTTTAATGTTACAGGTAATTGGAATACTCTTGAAAAGGGCGAGGATGATAAAGAGGCACCTACAGTTCCTGTTGCTCTTAAAGAGGTATCAAAAACGGTAACAAGTGTTTCAATTGAGTGGACTGCAGCTAAAGATAATATTATAGTTGCAGGCTATGAAATTTATCGTAATGGCCAAAGAATTGCAAGGACAAATAAGACTCATTATACAGATATAGATCTTACACCTTCGACTAAATATACATATAAAGTAAATGCTTATGACGTTGCAAGAAATAAATCGGAACAAACAAGCCTTGTGATACAGACTTTAGAAGATCTCGAAGCACCTACAAAGCCTATGGGATTGGATATCTATACAAGAACAGATTCTTCCGTAACATTATACTGGACAGCTTCAAAAGATAATGCAAAGGTTTCCGGATATGAAATAAAAAGAGACGGTTCAATAATTGGTACTACAGAAGCTACTAAGTACACCGACAAAGATTTGGTTCCGGGAACATATATTTATTCTGTAAGGGCTTTTGATATAGCTGGTAAAAAGTCGGAAGAGAGCAGTACGGTTGTTTATGACAATGATAAGCCAAAAGTTCCGGAAAATATAAAGGCTGTGCCGGTTAGTGAGACAATTATTAGACTTGATTGGACTGCTGCTAGCGATAATGTGGGAACAATAGGTTATGAGATATACAGAAATAATGTAAAAATTTATTCTACAGCTAATACCTATTATGAAGACAAGGGTCTTACCCCATATACTACATATACATATAGTATATGTGCCTTCGATCAGGCAAGAAATGTCTCGGCAAAAAGCAGTGGAATTGAAGCTACAGCAATAAAAGATACAAATGCACCTACGCTGCCGAGTGGTTTGTCAATGGTTTCAAAGAGTGCTTCAACAGTTACTCTTACATGGAAAGCTTCAACAGATAATGTTGCTGTTAAGGGTTATGAGATATTCAGGGACGGAGTATCAGTTGGAAAAACAGAGACAGTGAAGTTTACGGATGTAGGCTTGACTGAAAAGGTAAAATATACATATGCAGTAAGAAGTTATGATGCTTCAGGGAATTTATCACAACTTAGCAGTTCGATTGATGTAGTTCCTTCTGTTCCGGACGCACCTTTAGGACTCAGTGCAGAAGCAGGACAGGTAAAAGTGTCATTGAAATGGACAGCTGTACAAAACAGTGATGTCAGCTATTACCGTGTTTTCAGAAGATATGGTGATGGTGCTTTGGAAAAGATAAATAATTATGTATATGCTTTAAGTGCAGAGGACTTAAATGTAACAGCAAATACGGAGTACTATTATCAGGTGGCAGCAGTTGATAAATACGGCAATGAGGGCAGATTATCCGAAGCTGTAAGTGCAGTTCCTGTTGCAGATACAGTTGAGCCCGAGATTGTAAGTGTTGATACTGTGAGAAAACTGGATTTGTTAACTTTAAGAGCTGTAGTTAAAGATAATGTAGCTACTGAAAGTATGAAACTTTATTACCGGTACCAGGATGGTGAATGGAAACTGGTAAAAGAGATCTTTGTTGCAGCAAAGAATGGTAATCAAATTGGCACAAGTTATAACTGGGATATATCTTTAATTCCAGATGGTGCATATGAATTAAAAGTAGACTTGTTTGACAAAGCTGGAAATATGGCAACAAAGACTATCAAGGTAGTAATAGTAAGAACACCGCCTCCAGCACCTGAAAAGATAAGTGCTGTGTCTGGAGAATTTAAAATTGATCTTTCATGGGCAAAGGTTGAAGATAGCAACCTTAGTAAATATAAGCTTTATAGAAGTGTTGATGGTACAAATTATAATTTATTACATGAAACCATTTTGACTTCTTATACAGACACATCTATGGAGTTAGGTAAAAAGTACATGTACAAAGTTACAGCACTAAACACCTTCGGGTATGAAAGTGCTGGTACTGTAAGTGAATTTGCAATTGCTTATGACGATATAACACCGCCGGAAGTTGTTGGAATTAAGCCGGAGGATGGAAGCAATATAAATGCTACAGTAAATATAAGTGTAATGGCTTTAGACAATGTAAAAGTAAGCGGCATAGAGTTTTTCTATACGACCTCTGATAGTGAAACCGAAGAGTGGACAACTATGGGAAACAGTGATGCCGGTACAATAAGCTGGAATACCAAAGGGCTTAAGGATGGCGCATATAAAGTTAAAGCAGTTGTAAAAGATGCTGCTGGAAACACTAAAGAGATAATAGCAAAATACAACATAGATAATTCTGCAGGACAGGCTCCGATACTTACAGCTGCTGGATCGGAATTGAAAATCACTCTTAATTGGGAACCCTCAGAAGTGAAGGAAGATTTCGACCATTACAGGATTTATAGGAGAACAGAAGCTGCCGGAGAATTTGAACTTATTGCAAGGCTTGAAAAGACGTTATATATTGATAGTTCTGTGACAGCGGATAAGGATATTTGGTACAAAGTCAGCGTGGTTGACAAACTTGGAAACGAAAGTGAAGGTTCTAATATCGTAAAAGCAAGAGCAGGAAAGGACACTACTGCTCCAATCATAAAGAGATTTGAGCCTGCGGATGGGGTTGCAATAAGAAACGGCTGCAACTTGACTGCATATGCAGAAGACAATGACAAAGTCAGCTCTTACGCCTTTGAATTCAGGAGATTGGATGAAAATAAGGAACTTCTTGAAGGGGAAGAATGGATTACCATTGCAGAGATAAACAACAACACCAATAGTAAGGCTGAGGTTACATGGGATACTTTAGCTATAGGTGAAGACAAAGAGATTCTTTACCAAGACGGAAATTACCAGATAAGACTGACGGTTTGTGACCAGTCAGGCAACAAGTCAGAGAAGATACAAAATTATGTGCTTGCAAATAACCCGCCAAATGCACCGGATAAATTATATGTACAGGCAGGAGAATGGGAACTGGTGGTAAGCTGGTCTCCTGTAGTAAGACCTGATTTTGATCACTACGTGCTTTATAGAAAAGAAGGCAAGGACGGCATATGGGAGAAGGTGGTTGAAGACACCACTTCCAATATATACGTCGATGCAATGAAAGATCCTAAATTTGAGTATTTCTACAGGGTATCGGTTGTAAATGATTTGGGAAGGGAAAGTGAGCCTTCTTATGATTATTCCAAGGATACAGAGATAAGTGACAAAATCGATACAAAGTCACTGCATCAGACCACCATACCGGTTATTCTTGACATGAAGCCTTCTAGCTTGTCAAGAACGAATGACTCTCTGGATTTAGCGACCATAATAGGTGATAGTGTTGGAGTTGAGGTCAGATATGAGTACGGATTTGTTGGACATGACCCGTCAGCTGCATTAACAGGAGCTGAAACCTGGCAGCATATAGGCAACGGAAGCATAGAAACAATGAAGGAACAGGACCTTTTGGAGATCTTGGAAGATTTCCTTGCAGGTAAGGAGATCCTGCCGGATGCAAATAGCGGAGATCAGCGCTTCTTATCCAAGCTTACATGGAATGTAAATTCCCTTCCAGACGGTGTATATGCTGTTCGTGTAACGGCAGTCAATAAAGGAAATAAAGAGGGAAGTACAATAAAGAAATATATAATAGACCGTGTTGCTCCAAAGACTCCAGCAGGACTTGTTGTTCAAAACTCCAAGACAGGTGGAGAGCTTCAGCTTTCATGGGATAAGAATGAAGAAAATGACATAGAAAAATATATTGTTTTAAGATCTACAACAAGTGGTGGGACTTTTGTCAAAATAGCAGAAAGCAAATCCCTTGTATATAGAGATGTAGGCTTAGAGGATGGCAAGCCATATTATTACATAATAAAGGCAGTGGATACCGCTGGAAATGAAAGTGGATTATCTACTCAGAATTCAGGTGTGCCGTCTGCAATAAGTGACCTTACTGTAGCAGGAATTACTGTGCCTAAGTCACTTGCTTATGAAAGAAGCGGAAATATAACAGCAGTTGTTAAGAATCTTGGTTTTGCAAAGGCCCAGGGAAAAGTAAACTTCTACTATAAAACTGGTGAGGCATGGAAGTATATAGACAGCTCAAATGTTGAAGTAATAAGCTCAGAAAAAGCTGAAGCAACAATAACATGGACTCCAGCTAAAACTTTAGATGCAGTCACATATATAAAGGCAGAAATAGAAACACTTAAAGGAACAGATGATATTGATGGCACCAATAATTCCTTTACCGACGATTTTAGACTGAACGCTCCGCCAGTGGCAGTTATAACATCAGATGAATGGGTGTACTCAGGTGACAACTTTACCTTGAATGCCGGTGAGTCAAAAGATCCTGACGGCAGCATAGCTACATATGATTGGGACATGGGCGATAAGACCGTTAAAAAGGGAAAACAGATTACTTATATATATCAAAATCCCGGTAACTATAATATTAAACTCACTGTTACAGACAACAGCGGCACCCAGTCTTATGAGACTGTATCAATGCACGTATATGACAACCGTCCGGATATTATAGTAACTGACTTAGAGTGGCTGCCTTTAGAGCCGAAAGAAGGAGATGTAGTAACAATAAATGCGATTGTTGGAAACATAGGAAAGAGTTCCAACAAGCAGGGATTTTTAGTTGGTTTCTATATAGATAACAAGTATATAGGTTATACCAGAGTTGATAAAAGTATAGAGCCGGGAAAAGCTGAAAAAATACCTTTTACATGGATTGCAGAACCTGGAATTCATGTAGTTAAAGTAGTTGCCAATGATATTCTTGACAATCTTAAAGAGATGGACAAGAACAATAATGAATATATTGAGGCTATGACTTCCCAAAAGGTTAATTTCCCAGATGTAGAAGTGAAAGACCTTAGAGTGTCATATGGAGATAAAACTGAATTACAAAGTGAAGAACCTTTTGCGTACACTGCACAGATTGCCAACTTAGGAACTGCTGCGGCAGAGATGTTCTTTGTGTCCTTGTATGTAGACGGAAAATGGGTTGCAAAGCAGAATATAAATAAACTTGACGTGGGCGAGAACAGACAGCTATCATTTTTTGTGAAACCTTCAAGCGGGGTACACAATGTAACTATAAAAGCTGATGATCCTGCTCCAATGCTGGTTGAAATGGTAAGAGAGAACAATGAAGCTTCCTTTGTTACTAAGGAGTTTAGCGTAATCTATCCTGAACTTGAAATAGATCCTGTAACATGGAGGCCTAAAGAAACTTACCTTACAGAGGGTACATCACTTACCTTTGAGACAAAGGTAAGAAATACAGGTAAGGTAAATATAACTCATAAATTTGATGTTGATTTCGAAGTTGACGGCACCATTATAAAGAGCTTTACCATTGACAGTCTCGATATGGGTAAAGAGAAGGAAGTATGGGCGCGTTGGACTGCAGTACCAGGAGAGCATAAGGTTAATGTGGTTTTGGACAGGGACCAATCCGTTACAGACAGTGTATATAATAATTCGGTTTCTGCTAAAGTACCGGAACTCTCTATAATTTATCCTGATCTTAGATTATCGGATGTTCAGTGGTCTCCTGTCAGTTTGAAATATGGAAGTACTGTTACATTCCTTGCAAGGGTGAGCAATCAAAGTGTATCTTCAGTATTTAACGATTTCAACGTGGGCTTATATGTTGACGGTAAGGCAGTCGCAGGTAAGAGAGTTAAAGGGTTACGAGGACATAGTACAGCAATTGTGGATTTGACTTGGGAACCTGATTTGGTTGGAGAACACAATTTTGAAGTTATTGTCGACAACCTGAAAGAAGTAAAACAAGCAGCGTTAGCTGAAGGCGAGACTAGGAATTGGAAGCAAAAATTTGATATAAGTGATGCTTTGACTGTGGATGTCTGGCCGGAAGTAGAAGAACCTGACCAGTATATGACTGAAAATATTTATGCTTCTTCTGATAAATTCATATCTATAGGTGCTGCTGTTAAAAGAGCAAGCAAGCTGAATAAGCTGTTAGGTCCGGATGATGGGGTTTATGCAAAATATACTCTTAGAAAAGGAACAGAAGCTATATTAGATGGAGAAATAGGTTATAACCGTGCAACAGGTAAATTTGAGGCCCAGATACCTATCATATCCCTTGATGACGGAATGTATAATTTGACTTTTGATATTGGTGATGGTGCAGAAAACTTATTTGTTTCTACAAATATAATGCTTGTAATGGAGAGCGTTGGAGTAGTTGAGACGGATAAAGAAACCTATCAGAGTGGTGAAATCGTTAGAATTACAGGAAATTTCAATTATAGAGACGGAAATCCGATGGCAAATGAACAAATTGCACTTGATCTGATATTAGAGCCCGCACTTGAAGATCCTATCTATGTTCATGATGCTAAGGGAGATTATATGAAGATGTGGCATGCAGAGCACTTGAGTTTCTTGACTACTGATGAAAAAGGTCATTTCGAATTTGAGTTTGTACCGGAAGAACGAGAGGCAGGTAAATGGAGGGTTGTTGCATTCCCATTCAAAAAAGGCCTTGGAACGGGAGCAAATGCAGGATTTACAGTATGGGGCCTAAAAGCCTCACAGCAGGAAGTACATGTGGCAACATCAAAAAATTATCAATTTTCAAAATATGTAGCTGTTAAGAATTTGGCTGAAGCAAGTGATATGCCATTAACAGGACTAAGTGCAGTACTCGTAAACCTTACTCCTGAAAGTGGAGTTCGTGCTGTAATGAATACATCTACTTTGTCTGCTGCGTTGGATGCGGATCAGGAGAGCGGTGTAACAATTAATTTCAATGTGCCTTTAGATTGTGCTGACACTGCTGAATATATTGTGAAATTCAGTACTGCGGAAGGTGCGTCTTCCGAGAGCAGAATAAAGTTATACTTAAGACCAGCAGTACCTAATCCTATTGTAGAACCTAGGGGAGTTAAGCTTGGCATAAATCCAGGCAACAGTATGGTTAAAACCTTTAAGGTAACCAATAAAGGGCTTGGAAGGATGACAGGTATAAGCCTTGAAGCACCAAAAAGTATTCTGTGGATTACGCCTTTAAATCTTGGTAAGGTTAACTTGGAACCTGGTGAGTCTACAACTTTTGATGTTGCAGTTAATCCTCCTAAGGCTATTTCATTGGGAGAGTACCAGGATGATATAATTATAACGGACGGAAAATACAAGGCTGTCGCTACTGTTGCTGTAGAGGTATCTACCTCCGATGTGGGTTCACTTTCCTTTATGATAACGGACGATGCAGGAGAGCGTGTTGAAAATGCTGAAGTTACTCTTGTTGGAAAAGAGCCTTATGTTCAGGTGTTAAACGGTCAGGAAGTAGTATATTATCAAAACTACTTCGGACGTACCGATATTAATGGTATTGTAACCTTCCTCGATAAACCTCTTGGACAATACAGCTATACGGTTATGGCGAAAGGCAGAAATAAAGTAGTTGGTGAAACTTATGTTATGCCGACAAAAGAAGCCTTGCTTGAAGAAGTGACAATGGAAGCACAGCCGGTTCAGATAGAATGGACTGTTACGCCGACAACAATAGAAGATAAATATGAGATAGAGCTTGCAATGACCTTTGCTACAAATATTCCAACACCGCAGTTTGGATTTGTTCCGCCTTGGATAACAATACCTAAACAGGTTGAAGAGCCTATAATTTATGAAGCTACGGTAATTAATACAGGATTGGTAGCTATTACAGATGTAACTGCTTCAGTGCTTCGTTCAAATTCAAGCGCAACGGGAATAAGTATCGTAGGGGGAGGGTATTTAGGAGAAATACCGGCCCACGGCAGTAAACGTATTCAAATACTGGTTCAGCCAGGGTATTATGAATTGCCTTATGGTACTACAGCCGGTGATACATCATTTATAGATGCAATAACCGGAGAAAAGAGTGCAGGGAAACCGCATAATGGAATTAAGCTTAGCGGTAAGTATGTTAGCTTTGATCCTGATACAGGACTGCCTAAGTACCCTGCAGAGATTGTAAATGCAGTAATACCTGTATATAACCCTGATACTAACAGAAAGGTAAAAGTAAAAGTTAAGGATAACAACAGCGGTAATGAGAAAGAAAGCGAAGAAAATATGCCTTTAATTGAATTGGACTATTTTGTTCCGATTCCTGAAAAGGGAGATAAAGCAGAAACAGATACAGGCAGTGGAGTTTATGAGATAGTAAAGCTTAAGCTGGCACAGAGTGCTACGCTTGAAAGACAGGCATTTGATGCAAATTTAAAAATATCAAATTCTTATCCTGCATACTCACTTAATAATCTTTCAGTCAGAGTAGTTATGACTGATAAGGATGGAAAGGATGTTACAGCTAAAAACTTCATAATTCCAACCGGTACAGAAGGTATGGAAACACTTGACGGATCATGCTCATTGGGTTCAGGCGAAAATATGGTGTCAAACTGGAGTATAATTCCCGGAGAAGGTTTGGGAGGTACCAATCCCGAAGGTGAAACTTATTTTGTTAAAGCATTGATTTCCTACTATGTAAACGGAAGGTATATTGAAACACAGACCCAGGCTGAAAAGATTACAATAAAACCACAGCCTAAGATTATCCTTCACTACTATATTCCAGGCAAGGTGAAGGCGGGAGAACCGTTTAAGCTTGGCGTAACAGCGGAAAACATAGGTGACGGGGCTGCAAAGAATCTGGTTATAGATTCCGGAAATCTTCAAATAACTACAAATCAAGCCGGATTATTGACCAAATTTGATATTGTGGATACTTCCTTTGGAAGTACAAGCAGTAACAGTTTCCGCCTGAACTTGGGTGATATTGCACCTCACAGCCAGGTTACCGGATACTGGCTTGTTAAATGGACAATGTATGAAGAGGTTGAGGGTGCAGAAGCTCTAGAAGGAGAATTCCTATCCTTTAAGGCTTCATTAAAGCACCTGGATTATAAAGGTGTGGAACTTAATCCTCTGATAGTAGATGTTACTACCGAGATAATAGGTAAGGATAATATACTGCTTGAGGGCAGTGAAGATGCTTTAACCCTTATCAGTGAAGCTGGTACAGGCTTCCCAGATTACCTGGTCAATATGAAGACAGGGCTCAAGATACCGATATATGTGCCTCAATCCCTTGAAGTGTTAAAACAGCCTGATCCTGATAGCAGTACACTTAAGTTTAAAGTACCTGCTCCGAAATTAGATGCAAATACTCCTGATGCACTGCGTTATCAAGTATTAATGCTCAAAGATCCTTTGACTGGTACAAATATCCGCTCAGTTACAAGGGAACTTTATGATGAGGTTACTGAAACCTCAAATCTCAGTAAGAGCAATACATGGAAAGACTTTGGAAATATATATATTATAGATGAAATTCCAATGTCCTATGTAAAAGAAGATGGGAAAGATACAGAAAAAAGGTGTTATCAACCTGCAGCATATAATGTGGATTTCAGCTCAGGGGCTGTTGTTGAAGCAGTTGAGTATGCACGTATATATTATCAGGTAGAGAAAAACGGAGACGAGTTTGAAGCAATAAAGAAATTTGCATACTATGAAACTGGAGTTAATACAACTGAAGGTGAACTTACAAGCGTAAGAGCTGCAATTACAAATAAGGGGTCTGGTATTGAAAATGGAACCGTTGAGTTTTATGCAGCATTAGTTGGCAGTATGGGGAAAGAAGGAGAGCCTATACTTATAGGAAAAGCAGAGTTTAAGAATCTATCTCCATATGGCACACAGTATGTTTATACTGACTGGATACCTGAAATAGGGGGAGAGTACCGTTTAATTGCAGATATTGTGGAGAATGAAAGCAAGGATGGTGCCGGTGAAACCCGAGCTAGAATAAACATAAAACCATATGCCGATGCCGGAGTTGATTTCTCTGTAGATGTTATGAAGCCTGCACGTTTTGATGCTTCACGTTCCTACGATAAAGACGGATATTTGCTGAACTTCATATGGGATTTTGGAGATGGAGAATCGGGCTATGGAGTGTGTCCGATATATACCTATCAGAATTCCGGTACATATAAGGTGACGCTGACTGTAGTTGACAATGACCATGTGGAAAGCACATCTAAGATGCAGATTACAGTTAATGAAACAAGACCTGATTTAAGGATTAATGATGTTGTATTTGATAAAGATGAACCTAAAGAGGGAGAAAAGTTAAAAGTTACGGCAAAGGTTTATAACGGAGGGTATTCCGATACAAATGCGCCATTTATTGTTGGGTTCTATGTAGACAATATGTTTAAAGACTCTGTTAAGATAGCAGAAAATATTAAACCTGGAGAAGCTTACGATGTATCCTTTGAATGGACTAATACTGCAGGAAACCATATGGTTACGGTAGTTGCGAACGATATGGGGCATCCGGTTATTGAAGCGGATTTTGACAACAACCAAAAGAGCAAAGCTGTTAATGCAAAGACCGCCTTCTTCCCAAGTCTTAAAGTAAAGGAATTTACATGGAGTGGGGAAGATTGTGAAACACTTGAATGGAATGAAAAGGTTACACTTTCAGCAGTTGTTGAAAATGATGGATTTGCAAATGCAAAAGATTTCCAGATAGCATTTTTGGTTGACGGAGCGTTTATCAAAGGAGAAAAGGTAGAAAATCTGTCTTATACCAGCGGTTATAACTCTGTGAAGGTTTCAGCCGATTGGAGACCTCGAAAAGAAGGTTTACATACCATAAAAGTAATTGCTGACGGGCCTCTGCCTCATGTTGTGGAACTTGACCGAAGCGATAATGAAAAACAAATTGTAATAAAGAATTTACAGTTAGTGCATCCGGATTTGTGGGTGGAAAGCGTATCTTTAAATCCTGAAGAAATAAGTATTGAGCAGGGGCAACCTGTAGTTGTGGGTGTTACTGTAGCAAATGACCTGCATGCAAAGGTTGACAATACATTTAACGTATCGGTTTATTCAGATGACATTTACGTTGGAAGTGCCGAAATTAAAGGAATTGATAAAAACGGACGTGCATTTGCAACAGTTGTATGGAAGCATCCTTTGAATGGAACTAAAAACATACGTGTGGTATTGGATGAAAGAAATGATGTAAATGAAAGCAATGACGAAAACAATACTTATACGTATAGTTTGAAAGCACCGATGGATGTGAAGATTCCGGATTTGATAGTTGAAAAGATAGAGACAAAATCTGATAGTGTAACAGCATCCTTTGGAGATAAGTTAAAAACTGCTATTACACTGAAAAATACTGGAACAGCTGCAGTGAACAAGCCATTTACAACAGCGCTATATGTAAATGGTATAAATGCAGGAACCTTTACAACAAGTACTATAATTATGCCGGGGACTTCAGTATCTGGTGTGGTTGAATGGAAGGCAGACTATCTGCCGACAGCACCGGATTATACGCTTACTGTTTACGCAGATGTGAACAGCAGTTTGTACTTAAACGATCGTGCTCATGCAAAGAGAGAAGTTAAATACCATGTTGAGGACAAGTTACAGGTAAACTTTAAAGTGGGAAAAGAAAATTATACAGTGGAGGAAAAGCCTGAATTTGAATTAAAAACAGTGTCCACCGATCAGCCATGGAGACCTCTTGGAACACCTGAAAACATCACTGCTGAACTCAATATATATAGAAATGGCACAGAAGAAGCAGCGAAACCGGAAGTGTCTAAGAAGATGGACTATAACACGGTAAACGGAGCGTTTGGAACTGTTCTTGACTTTAACTTGCCGATTGGCAGCTACAAAGCTTATGCTACCGTATTTGAAGGTGAAACAGTACAGCAAAGCGTATACAGTACCTTTAATATAGTTAAAGATTATTATATAGATGTTGAGACAAAAGCACTTACATACAATGTTGGTGATGTTGTTGAAATAAAAGGAACTGTAAGAGAAACTGATAAAGTGACTCCTATCAAGGGAGCAGAGGTTACAGTAGTAATTGTAGGAGAGCAGGAGTGGAGAGAAAATGTTGTAACTGATGCAAAAGGTGATTTTGCTTATCAGTTCAAGGTGCCTGAAGGATTTGGAGGGTCTTACTCTTTAAGAGCTATAGGAAATGTTAATAAAGCTTCAAAATCCAGCAAATCACAGGTGTTCTATGTTGAAGGTGCATACCTGTCATTGCCGGAGGAGATAAAGCTTACAGCTGGGTACAGCCAGAAGGTGGATATTTCATTGACCAACGTAGGCACCATAAGTTTGAAATCTGTCGA
The DNA here is from genome assembly GCF_000179595.2 of Acetivibrio cellulolyticus CD2. Taxonomy (NCBI): domain Bacteria; kingdom Bacillati; phylum Bacillota; class Clostridia; order Acetivibrionales; family Acetivibrionaceae; genus Acetivibrio; species Acetivibrio cellulolyticus. The sequence continues at coordinate 692,936 of NZ_JH556658.1, forward strand.
AGTTAATAAGGAATTGAGCGGTGATGCAGAGGGTGTCAAGGTTGAGTTTGCCGAAGTATTGCCAAAAGAAATCGAGGCAGGTAAGACGATTAACACAATACTAAATATAAGTTCAACTGCCGATGTACAACCTGGTGTTAAGATGCTGAAGATTGTACTTAAGAGTGCAGATGGACATGATTACACAGGTGAAATGAAGGTTGTTATTGAAAAACCTGAGCCTAAAATGGGAATAGAAGTAGATGGAGACAGAGAGAACCTTGCACTCAATGCTGCAATCAGACCAGGAGAAACGATAACAAAACTTATAACTGTTGTTAATGAAGGAACAGCACCGATTTTGAATTTGGAAGTTTCAGGCCTTGAAAAGCTTCCATGGATAACTGTTACTACATCGGGTACAGATATTATAGAACCACTGAACAAAGGCTATTCTATAAGAGATAAAAACGGATGTGCAACAATAGCAGTAAATATTGCTCCATCAGAATATGTGAAAGAAGGAACTTATAATGCCACTTTGGACATATCCTCAAATGCAGGAGTTGTTAAAATTCCTGTAACAGTTTATGTAAGTGCTGCTGAGGTTGGAACGATTGTATTTGAAGTTACAGATAATAAGAATATAGTTGTAAAAGATTCAAAGCTTAAGCTTGTTGGACCTCACTTATCTGGTGGTCTACAGGCTGTGGACGCAAAATATTACACCGGCAGAATGGACGAGGATGGAAGGTACAGGTTTGAGAACATACCGGCAGGAACTTATACTGTTAAGGCTACGGCATCTAAATATGAAGACTATGAAGAAAGTATAGAAGTACCTGCATTGATTAACCTTATCCCTCAAAAAGTAGTCCTTCAAAAGAAAAAACTTTCACTGGGCTGGGATGTCAGTGGAATTAGAAATGTAATACAGGGTGCACTTACGAGGGATGCCGAAAGTATTCTAATTAAGTCGGACAGCATAGATACTAACAGTCCGGACCTTGTATCCCAGTTCCCAGGAGATGAGATTTCAGTAGGGGATGTCATCGGGGAAGAGTTTAAAGCGGGAGGAACTATTGTAATTAAAAATCCTTCACAGTTAGAGGGAGTTCGTAATGTACGTGTGCAGGTTGTTGAGTCCGACTCGAAGCTGCCGGAAAACAGTGTGACATTAAGTTACGGAAAAGTAAGCAGCAAAAACCTGAATTTAGGCACTTTTGATGCCAATAAGGAAACGAAGATCAATTGGGCATTGGATTTATCCGGCTTATACTACAAAGCAGATGTGACAGATGGAGAAAAGCCGGGACAGTATGAGGTAAAAGTACCTGAAGGAGTAACCTATGAAAATGTAAGTGCCTGGATTAAAGGACTGTCATCTGCTCTATACAATGGAGAGACTGTTACAAATTCTGTTTATAACATTGAGGAAAATACTTATACAATTGAAGTTCCGATGAACGAAGATGGCATATACATTAAACCGGATGGAAATATACAAAAGTTTTACGGTACCAACTATGTATTTGATATGCTGGTTAATGTTACTGGATTAATATTGAATAAAGAAGGCAAGGAAGAGGAAGTCAGCTGTAATGTTCCGCTGAGGGTTAATTACATCCCTTCAGACGTAAGCGCAGATTCAATACCTGAAGAAAATAGGAAAAACCTCAGGGTTGAAGAGAATTTAGAAGCTGAGAATCCTGTTATTCGAAACTTCAGTAGAAGCTTCCTTGAAAAGAGATGTGGCTTGGATTTGGGAAGTATTCCGGAGCCTTTAGGATTTGCGGCTGGTTCATTTGGTTTCTCTCAGGATAGTGCAACAGTTGATGAGGCGTTTGAAGCTAAATTTACAATGTATAATCCTTATAAAGAAGAAAAACTTGAAAATGTACAGGTTGATATAATTATAAGCGATAAGCCTTTTGATGAAGCTGGAAAACTGCCGGCAAATGCAAAAGTTCTGACCGATTGGTTCAATGTCGAATTGCTTAATGCCGACGGAGTGCAAAACATAGATGGAAGTGCTGTGGTTACAGAAATAGAAGCTTTAGGAAGCAGGGAAATCGTATATAGTATAAAAAGTATTCCGGGACTTGGTGATATCGGCGGTGACTATTATGTCCATATGATTTACAGATATAAAGCGGATGGAGAGGTACATGAGGGTGTCACATCTCCTAACAAATTCCACATTGAGCCGCTACCAAAGCTTTATGTAAGCTATAAGCTGATTCCGGACGGAAAAGATCGTTATAAACTAGAGGCGACAGTGACAAATACAGGTGAGGGTTCAGCACATAACGTAACACTTGGATTACCTTCAATAGCTAACGCTGCCGGCCTGGAGATTTTAAGCATTATGTCCGGAGACGGAAAGTATCAGACTGATCTAACAAGAATGGATATTGGAGATGTTAAACCAAATGCTACAAAGACAGGTACTTTCGTAATATCGGGTTCAGGACTTGAAAATTGGGATAAACTGCCTTATGTAGCTGTTAAGGCAAGCAAAACTAATGCTAATATTGTAATTGCACCATTTGCGATACAGTCAGTATGGACGAGTGATTTTAATGATCTGCAGAGTGAAATTGAGGTCCTTGAATTAAATATTAAGAAGGTAATGGAAAAGACTACTGATGACTTGGCAAGAAATATAGTTTCCGTAACTGAATTTACGATGGATTTGTACCAGGCTCAAGCTTATTCCTATACTTTGGAAGGATTATTCAGAATAAACTCATTCATAACTACATATTTGGGGGTATATAAAGGTTTAGCAACCAGTGCTGCCGATTATTTGTTGTTTGATGAGGGGATAGGGTCTTTTATGTCTACAATGTTCTTTAGCTGGTTATCCAAGCAGGATCTTGACACAAAGAATCAGGTTAAGGCTATATTGGCTGAATTGAATGAGGTTGACAAAAAATTGAAGGAGTATGAAGACAAGCTAAAATCAGAAGACTTAACCGAGTTAGACAGGAAATTGACTGAAGATGCGTTGGAAGTCAAAAAAGCAAGATATAAAGAGTTGTTGGAACAGTATATGCATGAAACAGGTCAGGGAGTAAGCAAGATTGCTCACTATTTACATATTGCATCAGAGTGTGCCGACAAGCTTGTTGCAGATTTTACAAGATCTCAGGATACAATTGACTTTATAAGTTATAGCCAATATATAGCACAATTTTTAGCTAACAGAGATACTCAAATGGAATGGATGACAGGCCTCGGAGATTATGCAAATGCTCTATTAAAGCAAGGTTATTCCAGAGAAGAAATATATGAAATGATAAAAGAAAGAATTAACAACTCAACTATAAAAGTTGTTGACATTGATGATGTAGAAGGGTTATTTATGGATTCCTCTGTTATAGCTGAAGGTGATATTGATGAAGGCTTACTTAAAATAGCGGAAAATGCCCGTTCAGTAAAATATAGTGAGTTGAGTGATGAAGTTAGAATACAGCTTATGAAATCTCTGCAAATTTTAGAGGGTTATGGCAGTGATTTAGGATCTGCTCCTGCATACTATCCTATTGAGCCTTTGAAAGAATATTTGGAGGATCTTAATAGCAAGCTTGAATCCATATGGAGTGATGGAGAGGGCAATATGATAAAGTCAATTGGAAGGTATAAGAATGTATGGATATACAATCCTGACAATAGCGGTAACCTAATACCTAAGGAAGTTGAATTGACCAAATTATATGAACCTCAGTTGGATTTGCTTAAAAATCTTACGAAGGGATATGGCGGTCTTGTGGACAGATGGGAGATAAATCAGCTTAAGACTATGTTGTGGGCTGCTGATAGTATGAATACTGCTTATGGATTAGCAAGTGCCAGCACCTTTGCCGGAGCATTGATATTAGGCGGTACCAATGCAATATACTCAATAATGATAAACAGAGCAAGAAATGAACTCGCAATGACTGAGAATGTATTGACAACCAGGGAGTGGGATAATATTAAAGATATTTCAATGAATATGGTGAGATTAATGTCAACTACAGGGATTGCAAATATGCAGGCACTTGAAATAGGTACTTCCGTAAACGGAGTATTCGAAGCTGTTGATGAGTGGCAAAAAATTGACCCGCCGCTGCCTGTGGAAGTTATGAGCAGTGTTGTACCTGATGTTATAGTTGATGCAGATAGTTATGTTGGAAGAGGAAAAGCAGTTTTACAGATTAAAAACCTTCATACTGGAACTTTGAGCATATCACCTTCTGTTCAGATATACGGCACGAATGGTCTGGTTGATGTACCTGAGGTACAGTCAGTAAGTGTGCTTTCAGGTGAAACTGCTGCAATAGAAATACCGTTTATAATTCCAAGATCTACTTTGTTGGATGCAGGAGGATACTACGCTGTTATAAATCTGAACCTGGCAGAACCTGCTACAATGTCTGTAGGTGCAGTAGAAGGACCTTATATTGCTCATTTCTTTGCAGGAACAAAAGAGCAGATTGAAGCTTACCATGGCAAATATGAAGCTACTCAGCCTCTAGGTAGGGAAATAGCTTCCTTGGAGCAGGATGAAAAAATTATTAATGTAAGCAGCAACACAGGTGAGTTGAGAGTATTTATGGCTGCCGAACCTGGCTCAAAGTTGCAACTCCATATATATACTGAAGATGGAAAACAAGTTGGTTTCAAAGACAGCGCTGCGGTAAGTGAAATAGATGGAGCAAATGTAAAAGGATTGATTAACGAACTGGATTGTATAAGAATACTAAATCCGATGGAAGGAAAGTATCGTGTAGTTGTAAGCTCACCAGAAGCTGAGGAGAATCAGAAGTATGCGCTAAGCGTTGTTAAACTTCCTGATCTAGGAGCTGTACCTGATGTGTATACACCTGCGACTGTTTCAACCAATAACGGTGAAGTAGAATTTAAGGTCGATATATTTGAAACTTCAGGACATAGTGATGTTGAGAAATTTAAAATTACTGTAGGCGAACTCACAGATGAGAAGGGAAATAAAATCCCTGAAGGCAGTTTCAAGTTTACAGATATAGACGGAAAACCAATTATGGAAGCTATTCCTGCAGGATATGGAAGTTCATTCTATGCTCATGCTAAAATATCCGATTATGCAGTTGAAGGGATTTATAAAGGACTGGTTAAAGTAGAGTTGGCAGGAAGTGAATTGAATCCTGCGCTTGTTAATCAGACTGAAATAATGTCTGTGACAAATTCAGTATACGGTTGGTTTGAAAAAGACTCATCTACAAGCGGTTGGAGAGAGTTTGAATATATAGTACCAATTGTAATAGGATTTGATAAATCAATACCTGAAACACCTTTATTAGAGCCTTTAGAACAGTCATCAGATAAAAATTCTCACACCATGCATTTGACAGGTAAAGCTTCATCAGAAACAAATGTAGTTGTATGGGTTGATGAAGTGGCAAAGGGAGTCTATGATGTAAATGAGGAAGGTAAATTTGATATATCTTTGTTACTTGATAAGGGGCTTCATGAGGTTTATGTAAGTGCAGTAAATGCATATGGAACTGAAAGTTTGCCTTCAGAGAAATACAAAGTTGAGATTGAGGAAACAGAGGACAATAAAGCACCTGTACTACATGTGCCAGAAGATATAACTAAAGAGGCGGAAGGCAAATTAACCAAGGTGGATATAGGTAATGCTTCAGCGAAAGATGAATCTGAGTTTACTATAAAAAATAATGCACCGTCGGTGGGTTATACGTTAGGTACAACAGAAGTAACATGGACTGCTGTAGATGCAAGAGGGAATACTTCCAGCAAAATTCAGAAGGTGACGATTGCAGATACTACATCACCGGTATTAAGTGTGCCAGCAGACGTAACTGTGAAAACAGAAAAGACTCAAGTATCAGTAGATATTGGTAAAGCATCTGCGTATGATATATTTGAAGTTGCAGTAACTAATAACGCTCCTGAAATATTCAATGCTGGAACAACCGTAGTAACATGGAGGGCAGTCGATGCAAATGGAAACAGTGCAACTAAAAATCAATCAATAACAGTAATTAACGTGCCGACACCAACACCGACACCAACACCGACGCCAACACCGACACCAACACCAACACCAAGTACACCATCGGATAATGGAGGTTCAACATCTGGTGGCGATGTTCCTTCATTAGGTGGAGACGCTGGGCAACCACCAATAGATATTCCTGTTGTGGTGCCGGAAGTTACACCAACTTTGCCGCCTCAAACGACGGAAGAACCTCCGGAAACTGATATACCAAACTTCATACCTTCCGATTTGCTGGTTGAAATAACAGCTGACAGCAGGTTGGGTGAAGAAGGGCAAACTATGGATTTCACAATAACTTACAAGAATAGGGCAAAGGCAATCTTATCCAATGTAGTTGTAGAGGCTGGTATTTCAGAGTATATGACAGTTACAGAATGTGGTGTGGGTAAAGTAAATGAAAACAGGATTGTTTGGGATATATCCGAAATTGGAATAAACGAAATTGGTACGTTAACTTTTAAAGTAAAAGTTAACGAGCTCAAAAAAGCAGAAGTGAAAGAAACCGTAAGTGCAGTGATAACATGTATTGAGAAAATAGAAAACAAAGAGTATTCTAAATCAGCGGTTGAAGTTTTACTTTACTCAAACCGTTATAAAACGGAAGAAGCTCATAATCAGTACATAAAGGGATATGCTGACGGGACTTTCAAACCTGACAAACCAATAACAAGGGCTGAAGCAGCAACTATATTTGCACAGGCTTTAGGACTTGATACAAGCGAAAGCACGAAAGCTATTTATACGGACGTAGATATGAATAACTGGGCAGCGGCGTATATAGGGGCAGTTACAAAAGCCGGATTATTCGGTGGATATGGAAATGGAGAATTCCGCCCGAATGCTTATATAACGAGAGCTGAACTGGCAGCTGTAATATTTAAATACTTGAAGCTTTCGAACGAAGAGCCGATACAGATTCATTTTAAGGACATAAACAAGCATTGGGCTAGTAAGTGTATTGAAAGCATTTACAGGTTTGAAATAGTAAATGGATATGAAGATGGAACTTTCAGACCTGATAATAAAGTAACACGTGCTGAAGCTATTGTTATGATTAATAAGATGTTGTTCAGAGGTCCACTTATGAATGCAGAACAGAGTTTTTCGGATGTACCAAAAACCCACTGGGCATATACGTGGATTGAAGAAGCAGTTGGAACGCACAAATTCATAAGACTCCCTAATGGAAATGAGAATATAGAGCAGTAAAATGAAAAAGAGATGTTTTCAGGAAAGTGAAAACATCTCTTTTTTTTATGGGTATAGTTTTTAATTCAGTACCAGTACTTAATTTGTTTGACTCTGACATAATTTTAATACTTGAAATGTACTGGCAAAGGATTCATTTATTATCTAGTTACCATATTTTGCATTGAGTTACTCTATAGACTCTGCTAAAATAACTCTTGGAAGCTAATAACTGGGAAAATCTCATAAATTGAGGCTGTTAAGGAGACATATTATGTATTTTATAAAAAAGTTATCGGTTTTTCTTGCCGCTATAGTCTTTACTTTGATACTGGCTATACCAGTTCTTGCTGGTAATTATACTGTTGTAAAAAATGATTCCATTTACGCAATAAGTCAATTATTCAATACAAGTACATCAAAAATCAAGACAGACAATAATCTGTCAAGCAACATAATCTATCCAGGTCAGGTACTAAAAGTTCCTACTGTAGATTACACAGTAAAAAGAGGAGACACACTTTGCCATATTGCCAAAAGTGCTGGAATTTCACTTTCAACCTTGAGAAAAATAAACAATAAGTTGGATGATTCAATTTATATTGGACAGAAGTTAATATTACCTGTTACGAATGGGGAAGGTACAAAAATTAAAGCTTCAAAACCGGTAGTTTCCTATTCATCTGATGAACTCGATCTACTTGCAAGGTTGATAAATGCTGAAGCAGCAAGCGAATCTTATCAAGCAATGGTTGCTGTTGGCGCAGTGGTAGTAAACAGAGTACAGGATTCCCGTTTTCCAAACACTATCAGTGAGGTCATTAATCAGAACGATGGTAGAAACTATCAGTTTACTCCTGTTAAGAATGGCGCGATAAAAAAACTTGCAACATCATCTTCAAAAGAAGCTGCACTAGAAGCACTTAATGGAGCTGACCCAACGAATGGCGCATTGTATTATTATGATAATAGTTCAAAAAAGAAGTCGATACGCTCGAAGCCTATTGCATTAAGCGTTGGTAAAATGGTATTTGCTTATTAGCAGCATAAGGCTACAATCAAAGTAGAATTCTCGAACGCTGTAATTCCAGATTCCAATAGTCAATCTAATTCCATCTATATTAACGTTTTAAAGGCTGGGTTAATGAACTTCATCTTTAAAAGATTTTAACTTTTCATTCAATACTCTCTTGTAATGCTTTTGATATAAAAATACTATAAGAACACCAAATATTTCAGCCGATAGGCAAATTGTAAGCATTAGAAGGATAGAATGAACACCTAATATATAGGAGCCTAAAGAAGTACCTATACCAATAATCAAGATAAGCACTATATAGCTAGGCAAATTGCTTAGAGGCCAAACTTTTTGAGCTAATGCAAACATTACCTCGGCAAAAAACCATATACCAACACCTAATAATATACTTTGAAGTAGACTAAGTAGCTTGACTGTACCGTTAGTAAATATCAGAGTGCTCGACAAATATATGGCTGCTGAAATGGTTATGGTATAAATAAAGCGAATCCAAGTATCTTTAGTGATAATCATGTTATGCCCAACCTTTCTTTAAAACTCTTGACATAGTTTCTTGAGATATCAAGTGGCATTTTGTAGCTATCAATATAAATAAGCAAATTGCCTTTAAACATTGGAGAGATAGATTTAATTTTTTTAATATTAACTATCTCAGATTTATTAATTCGAATAAAACTATTTGGGAGTAGCCCTTCTTCTAATTGATAGAGCTTATATTTGATTTTTAAATTACGTCCATCGCTAAGATTTACAAAAGTATCATTGTCTTGTGCATTGAAATAGGCAACATCATCTACTGCAATAGGGACCCATGCTTCCCCTTGCTTACCTAGGAACATATTTGTTTGCAAATCATCACATTGAAAACCTTGAAGAAAATTGATTAAGGTATGAATATAATCTACACTAAAAACTATAATCAGATGATAGTCGTCTTTAAAATCCATACCTTTTTCAACAATGATAATGTCAGCAGCTTCATTTATTGTGACACGATGATTGTGCAAAATATTTTCAAGCATCAACTTATGTTGGTCTTGGCATATTAGTTTAACAATCATTTTTTATCCTCTACTCTCGAATTTCTTATAGTATATCATTAATTGTCAATCCCAAAAAGAGCAGCAGACTATTTTTTACTACGTTTAATGATTATTATAGAACCTACATAGAAGATGATACCAAAGCTTACAAGTATAGTTAATATTTCAAATGGAGTTAATAGATGCCCTCCTATAACTAATTCTATGCCATATTGTGTTTTAAAATCAGATAATTGCTTGGCTGGTACATCCTTTAGAATAGTATGAATCGAATTATCCATCAAAATTTGTCGTAAAAGTGCAGCAACTTGTGCAAGGGGGAACAACTTAATAACGTTTGAAACACTGTCAGATAGCATGCCAAGTGGCACATATAAGCCTGCAAAGAAACCAATCAAAGTGTTTAAAATGACGTTTAAAATTGTAAGAGATGATTTTGATTTTAAAAATGTTATAATGAAAAAACAAAAACCTGAAAATGAAAATATGGTTAATGCAAGGATTGCTGTGACTTTTGCGAAAGCGTTAAGTGATAAAAATTGCCCGCCTTTGGCAACAATAAATAAATCACCTAGCAGTAATGTCAACAACGTCATAAGAAGACCTAAAATGAAAGCTGAGAGAATATAGCCTAGTACAAAATGAACCCGCTTTGCTGATGTGACAAAAAAATCATCTTGTGTGCAGTCAACGACATCATCTACCTTGAAACTTAAAATCATAAGTGGCACACTAATTGCAGGAATACATACCAGTCCACCTAAAATCCAATTTATAATGATTTGATCCATGTCTGCAAACTGTCCCATCATTGCTTGTGAATTTTTTATCTGCATGTCGGCCATGAAAAAAATATATAAGCCAACGACAATAAAAACACTTAAAAACGAAAATATTATTGTTCCTGGTTCTCTTAGATAACGTTTAATATTTCTTAATGCAAAACTCAATGTTTCCATTTTACGCTTCCTCCTTAATGATATTGATAAATACATCATCCATATTACCCCTAATGACTTCGAAACTGTCCAAATTATCTTTGACCATCTGAATGACGTCAAGGGATTCGAAAGCATGTTGTATTGGTATTATTATCCTATCTCTATCTAAAACATAGGTTTGAGTCAATGTTTCAAGTTGCTTAACCATTTTTGCTTGATCCTTAGGGATTATAATTAGACGGTCATGGCTATATTTTAGTCTTAATGATTCAGGCGTCCCTTCTGCCTTAATCATACCCTTGTCTATTACCACAATATAATCCGCTTGGGCTGCTTCCTCCATATAGTGAGTAGTTAAAAAGATAGTCAGTTTGTTTTCATGCCGTAGTTTATTCATCATTTCCCAAACTTTTTGCCTTGTATAAGGATCAAGCCCTGTAGTGGGTTCATCTAATATGAGTATTTTAGGTGAGTGTATTAATGCTCTACAAATATCTGCTTTTCTTTTTTGCCCGCCACTTAGGGAGCCGTAGCGCTTATCTATTATTTCGCCTGCATCAAGATCTGAAGAAAGCTCGATGATCCTTTTTTTTAATTGTTCTTTACTTAACCCATACATTCTCCCGCGAGAGATTAAATTCTCACGTACTGTTAGGAAGTGATCCAGCATATTATTTTGAAATACAATACCAATGCTATCTCGTATACCATGATCATCTTTATCGAGTTCATGATTATTTACAATGACTTGGCCAGATGACTTTCTAAGAAGAGTTGAAATAATATTAATGGTGGTTGATTTACCAGCACCGTTTTCACCTAAAAAAGCGAAAAAGATTCCTTCCTTAACGGAAAAGTTAATTCCTTTAACCGCTTCAAGTGTATGATAATTCTTTTTTAAATTCTTCACTTCAATAATAGCCATATTTGAAACTCCTTTCTTATTTGTTTTTATGATAGATTATGCTGAGTTTTTGCTCTACTATTTTAGGGTAAGATGTATCAAAATCGTGGTAAGATACGATTGGAGTCTAGCGAATTTATGCAGGAAGAAGCAGCTGAACAAATGAATATAGCACGTGCAACTGTGCAACGCATTTATAATGAAGCAAGAAAAAAACTTGCAGAATCATTGGTCAATGGAAAAGTTTTAAGAATTGAGGGCGGTGACTATGTACTGTTTAGTGGCCTTGAAAGCTCATGCGGTTGTGGATGCGCCTAATCTGCATTTGATTATTTCTTATCAAAATTCCTGACGAAAAATGTAGATATTTCGTATTATATGAAAATAAGGAAGATAAACTAATATTGAGAAAAACAGGAGGTGCTGCCATGTTCGCTAAATTGCTACATAAATATTTATAAACCTACATTTCAAGCGTTTTTTAAACGGAGATTAACCTACATTTAACCAAATGTTAAGTAAAATAAATGAAAAAACTGTTGAAATGTCGAAATCTTATGTATAAAATAAATACTGGAAATAATGCTAACTAGATCCAATAATCCGTTAAATCGTTGAAGTGCTTATGTTTATAATAAAGTGAAAGGAATTTTCAAGTGATTTATCAGCGACCTAATAGATAGAGTGTAGTTTAGTATTTGTTTTACTATTTTTTTTTGGGGTGAATATGAAAAATATGAGTTACTTTTTTCCTGAATATAAAAGGAAAAATATTAATCGTTACTGTGAAATTAAAGCTTCAGCGTCTTATACGCCAGAAAAATCAATCAATAATGATGATATTATCAGTAAGTACAAACTTCCTTTTAAAGCTTCCATTATTGCTAAATCTATAGGAGTTGAATCAAGACATGTGGCAGAGGAGAATGAGTCGGACAGCGATATATTAATGGTAGCTGCTGACAAGTGTCTTAAGAGTTATGGGTTAAAGGTTGATAATTTATCAAGGCTTATTGTTAATAAGTTTTATGGGGATAATATTCTGCCTATGACTGCAAGTATATTGCAGCGAAAGCTTGGAAGTAATACAGCAGTTCATGCTTTTGATATTGATGGAGGAGTATCATCTTTTTTGCATGCCTTTGATGCAGCATCAAGATTTATTAGTACTGGGGACAACAATATCCTTATAGCATCAGGAGGAGTTTGCAATAAGCTTATTAGCAAAACCGATCCAAGAGTTGCGTTTTTGTTTGGAGATGCAGCAGCATCGATATTGCTTGGATACTCAGATGAGCAACATATTTTAGCAAGCTATTTTTATTCAAATTATGAATACTATGAACTTGCAACAGCTATAACTCCATTAACACTTATCGATATGCGTGAAACGTTAGATATCAAAGGGCAGATAGATTTGATTCACGATACATACAGGATGGAAAATTGGAAAGAGGCAGAAGCTTTTTACAGGGAAGCTATAATTACCGTGTCAAAAAATCTATTTTTAGAAAGTGGTCTGGGAATTGGGGACATTGATTTAGTGCTCATAACTGAAAATAATCGCAAGATATGGGAGCTAACGTTGGAAGTATTGGGAATAGGAGAGGAAAAAAGCCTCACACTTTTGAATGATCATGGAAATACCATGTCCGCAATGCTGCCTTTACTTTTAGATCATGGATTTAGCACGGGTAAAATTCAAAAAGGTATGAATATTATGCTGATATCGCATGGAGAAGGATTAAGCGGTGGAGGTTTAATATATAAAGTTTAAATTTAAAAAAAATTTATGGAGGTTGAAAATCGAAATGAAAGAAAATGAAGTTTATGAAAAGGTAAAAGAAATAGTAGTAGATTACTTAAATGTGAATGAAAGCGAAGTGAATCCTGAAACCAATCTTGTCGAAGAGCTGTGTGCAGATTCTATTGCTCTTGTAGAGCTGGGATTCAGATTTTCGGAGACTTTCTCCATTCCTATGGTCGAAGGGGATTCAGATCTCTTTATTATGAAGAATCTTACAGATTTTATTACAGAAAAAATGAAGAACAACATATAGGCAGTTGTGGCGATTTTGATCGGAGGAAGAATGTATACAGAATTTAAATTTCCTGAAATAAGACCACTTAATATTGACAGATACGCGAGGATCGTATCTACCGGAATCGGCCTTCCGAAGAATGTGGTTACAAATCAGGATATAATTGATGAATATAAAATAGTTGCAACAGACAGAGCAGTTCAATATTCTTTAGGAATAAAGGAGAGAAGATGGACCCAGTTTGACGAAAAGGTAGAGGACCTTATGGCAGAGGCAGTTAGTCAATGTCTTGAGAGAGCAGGTATTGATATTGATAAGGTTAATAGGGTTATTTATACAAAGCTGTTTGGAGATTATCAAATTCCTGCGTCTTCTATAGGATTACTAAAAAAGCTTAATGCCAAAAAGGGAATACCTGCTTTTGATATATGTTCGGCATGCAGCGGGTTTATGCATGCAATGGACCTGGCAATACGTTATGTAGCAACTGGTGATGATTATGTGCTTATACTGGGAGGAAGCGTTTCTGCAAAATGTACAAGGTATTGGGGAAAGCCTGACCCAAAAACTGTGTTTTTGTTTGGAGATGCGATAGTAGCTACACTCATAGGGTATTCAGAAATCAAGAGCTTTATGGCATCGTACCTGCTTACCAATCACTTTTTGTATGACAATGCTAAAATAACATTTGGAAGCAGTTTTAATCAAGCTGATTTGGAAAAATTGGACCATAACATTTTCTTCATGAAAATAGCTGATGGAAACTTAGTTTTTAATAGTTCTGCGCAGTATGCTAAAGTTATCGCGGACAAGCTGCTCGGTGAGACTGGTCTTACGTTGGATGATATGGATTTTTTTGTGACTTCAGACCAATCCACAAAGATATGGGAAGCTCAGCTTAAAGAGTTGGGAATTCCTAAAGAGAAGAGCGTTAGTTTGTTTTATAAGCATGGAAATACTGTTGCTGCTATGAGCCCTTTAAATCTGAATGAACTGATAGTTTCAGGACGATTAAAAAGGGGAGACCTTGTAATGATGCAAGCTCATGGTGCAGGAGCCAGCAGTGGCGGTATGATATTTAGATATTAATTGCACAAAAATTGTTTTAATTCAATTTAATTTAAATTATTTTTTTTTGGAGGGATAAAATATTATGAACTATTGTGAGTTATTACTTGATACAAAGGAACAGGATTTGGATCTTGAAGCACTTATTGATGCGGAAAATGGAAAAAGACTTACCTACAGAGAATTAATTGAGGAAGTTAAAAAAACTGCAGGTCTATTAGAATCAAAGGGATATAAAAGTGGAAATGTAATTGCAACTCATTTGTATAACAGCATTGAAGCGGCGGTTATTTTGCTGGCCATTCAATACATTGGTGGTGTTATATGTCTTGTAGATCCGCTTTTTAAAGCGAATGAGGTAATATATTATCTGGAAGACTCTGGTGCCAAGTGCCTGATTACACATTTAAAAAGTGTTGATATAAATCTGACTGAAAATGTAAAAACTGATATAATTAATATTAATGATTTCAATGATGAAATAAAGGAATATGTATACGAAAATAAGGAATTTTACTGTTATAAGGAAGATGAACTTGCACTGCTTCTTTACACGTCAGGATCAACATCTAAGCCTAAGGGTGTTATGCTTACAGCTGGATGTTTCTTTGTGTTTTTAGAAAAAAGTAATTGTTCAATGTATCGCTATACCAAAGAGGATAGAATACTATGTTTTGTGCCGTTCTCTCATGGGTTTGGCTCTGTTTCTATTCTTATTCCTTCCCTGAATGGAAAATCAGCAATTGTGTTTTTAAGATCATTTCAGCCTATTAAAATTGCAAAAGCGATAGAAGATGAAAATATTACACATATTTTTGGGGTTCCAACCCATTACCAGCAACTTCTACGATATGAAGCCATACATGGTTCACTCAGAAAGTTGAAAGCTGCCTTTGTAGCAGCAGCACCACTAAACTTCGAGACAGCTTCGGCCTGGTATAAAACAACAGGAATATACCTCGATGAAGGGTATGGTATGTCAGAGACAACTACTCTTATTTCCACTAGAATGAATATGTTGCCTGAGCCAGCTGGAAATGTTGGTTTTCCACCTAAGGGTGTTTTAGAAATAAACGCAGTTGATGAAGAAGGTAATGTTTGTGAGGATGGAGTTATTGGGGAACTTAGGATTAGAGGAAAAGGATTAATGCTGGGATATCTAAATAGACCTAAGGAAACTCAAGAACGATTAAGAGATGGATGGATGTATTCCGGAGATCATGGATATAGAAGAAGTGACGGTTCTTTTGTAATTTGCGGCAGAAAGAATGACGTTATAAATGTTGCCGGATTAAAGATTTCGCCGCTTGAAGTAGAAGCTGCGATAAACTCTCATGAAGATGTAGTTGATTCAGCTGCAGTTGGTATTGAGGACAATGTTTATGGTGAAATAGTAAAAGCGTTCGTGGTTTTGAAGGATAATGCAAAAACATCAGAAAGAGACTTGATAAAGTATGTATCAACAAAAATAGCAAACTTCAAAGTACCAAAATATATAGCATTTCTTGACGAATTTCCAAGAAACAATCTTGGTAAGATTGATAAAAATGCGCTAAAGAATTTCTAAATATGGGTTGAAATTTAAATGATTTTTTAAGGGTAGTTAGGCTTTAAAGAGATAAAAGAGCCTAAAGAATGGTTTGAAAACTAATATTACTTAATTTTAATTGAATGGTTTGGAGGGCTATTTTAATGAATAAATATTACTATCCTGCGGAACGAATCGCAGTGGTGGCAATGGGCTGTCTTATGCCTGATGCTGTTAATACAAATATATTATGGGAAAATATTATAAATAAAAAAGTTTCAATAAGAGAAGTACCAGATAATGTCTTTAATAAATCAGTATTCTATGAACCGGATGTTTTCGGAAAAACAAGCAAAAATGACAAGACTTATACAAAATATGCTGCTATACCTGATGATTTTGATTTTATGGGACTAAGCAGGAAATATAAAATTCCTCCTGCGGTTGCGTCTTATTTGGATAATAACCAAAAGGCTACAATATTCTGTGTTGATCAGGTTGTAAATCAGTTGAAAAGCACTTTGCCTAAGGAAAAAACAGCTGTTATATTGTGTGCTGGTGCACCAGGACAAAAATTTGAAAATGTTGTTAGAAGAACTTTTTACAGAAATGTGGAAAGTCATATTCTCAATCATCCTCTGGTTAATAGCGGTAAACTTCCGCAGATTAACCAGGTTCTAGAAGAGGTTAAAGAGGAAATTCTAAAATACACTCAGCCCATAACAGAAGATACTACGACGGGTTATTTGCAAAATATAACAGCAGGAAGAATTTCAAATATATTTGACTGGTGGGGTCCATCCTATGTAGTTGATGGTGCTTGTGCATCTTCCTTGATAACTATTTCAGATAGTGTTGCAGGACTCTTAAACTATGAATATGATGCTGTTGTTACAGGTGGATCGGAAGTAACCTCTTCAGAAGTTGGGTTTGCAGCTTTTTGTGGAATAAATGCCCTGTCTCCGCATGGTTCATATCCTTTTGATTCAAGGGCGTGTGGTTTTGTAATGGGTCTTGGAGGCGGTATAGTTGTACTTAAAAGACTGTCAGATGCATTAAGGGATGGAGACTACATTTATTCTGTTATATCAGGTTATGGTTTAGGAAGTGACGGCAAAGGTAAATACATCGCTGCTCCTAGTGAAGAAGGCCAGGTAAGGGTTATACAGGATGCTTGTAAAATGGCAGGCTATTCTGTTGATACCATTGAAATGATTGAAGCTCATGGAACAGGAACCACTGTTGGAGATGTAGTTGAAGTAGCTTCTTTGAAAAAAGCCTTTTTGGGTCTTGGTGCACAAAAGGAAAATAACTGTGGTCTTGGTTCAATTAAGTCCAATGTTGGTCATTTAAGAAATGCAGCTGGAATTGCAGGTTTTCTCAAAGCCTCATTGGCATTAGACAACAAGGTGCTTCCGGCAACTGCAAATATAAAGGAAATTAACCCAAAGCTTATGCTGGAAGGTTCGCCTTTTTATGTTTTGAGCGAGAACAAGAAATGGGCTGAAAATGCTTTGCATCCTAGAAGAGCGAATATTAGTTCCTATGGTTTTGGGGGAGCCGATTGCCATATTTGTGTGGAAGAATTCAGGCCTGAGTTTTTACAAAAGACATATAGTTTTAATAACAAAAAGGCAAAAAACAATGATATTAAAACTGAAGCAAAAGAAGAAGCAGTATTCTTTTCAGCTGATTCCATAGAAGCCGCAACCACGGCAATGAAGTCCTTTATTGATAATAACAGTGATGTTTCGTTTGAAAAAGCTGTATATATGAATAACTTATCAACCAACTCAGATAAGGAATGGCGTATATCAATCTGTGCGGTTTCAATGGAACAATTAAAGGAGAAAGTTCAGCTTTTAGAACAAAATATAAGAGAAGATAAATTACAAGATTCCCATTTGTTGAGTGTTAAGGGTATTTATATTGGAAATGGTCCTAAAATAGATTCATCACAAATTGCATTTATGTTCCCTGGACAGGCATCTCAATATCCAAATATGCTAAAGGAAATGTATGAAACATATCCTCAGGTTAAGTCTTTCTACCTAAAGACCGATGCTCTCTGGAAAGCAAGGTATAGCAATTCGCTTATGCCTTTGGTATTTGGTGAAGACGAAGAAGAATTGAAAGATGTGCTTAAAGATACCAAGAACACTCATCCTGCTATGTTTGTTAGTAATATGGCTGTTTACAAGCTATTGTGCGAAGCGGGTGTAAAGGCCGATTATATGATAGGACATAGCTTGGGAGAGATTACTTCACTGTATGCCGGTGAAATGATTGATTTAAAGTCAGCTTTGAAGGTCATTGGAGAAAGAGGATTTTCCTTTGACAAGATTGCTGTGAATAACCGCGGCAAGATGGTAAGTGTCAAAGAGAAGGCAGACAAAGTAGAAGAAATAATTAAAGATAATGGCTTTAAAGTAGGTATCGCAAATATTAATTCTCCAGAGCAGACTGTTGTTGGCGGAAAAAGTGAAGAAATAGCTGAATTTATAGATTTCTTAGGAAAGAATGGCTATAAATTTACACAGCTTAATGTATCCCATGCTTTCCATACTGATGTTGTATCAGAAGCAGCTAATGACTTTGGTGAAAGTATAAAAGATGTAAAATTCAATAAACCGGAATATAAAATAATGGCTTGCCATTTAGCGGATTTTTATAACAATATAAAATCAAGTTCAGATAAAATGTCTGGTATATTAAAGAAGCAAATTCTATCACCTGTTAAATTCGTAGATTCCGTTTTAAAGCTTTATGAAGCAGGCGTCAGAGTATTTATTGAAGCGGGTCCTTCAAATGTTTTAACCAACCTTGTTAAAACCATTCTTTCTGACAAAGAGGTTAAGATAGTTAACATCAATAGCAAAACCAAGTCTTCTGTGGATGGTTTTAAACAGGCGATGGCAGTTCTTTTTGCACATGGTGTTGAGGTTTCACCTATACCTTCAAACAGTATTCTTGGGCTGCAGGAAGAAGGAATAACTACTGTTGTTTATCATGCAGAGACTAAAGCTCCTGAAGTTGATGCATGGGCAAATATTGAGCAAAGGGCTGAAAGTTCAAAAATCAATAATATAAATACTGCTAAAGAAAGCATAGTATACAGCGGCGTATCAATAGGCTTGCCTGGAACATTCAAAAAAGCATTTTGTGATGATAATTTTGATTACATATTTGAGGGTAAAAATCAAATTGAATTACTGACTGATGATGAAGCACAGAGTATATATGATTTGAATATCACTAGACTTATAAAAACTGAGAAGGAAACTGTCTTTAAAAGAATATCATCAATAAATGAGGTTATACATTTTGTTGGTAAGTTTGGAAAAATGGATATGGTAAATGATTATCTGATTGATGAAAAGCTTTTAAATCAGATGACTCAGACAGTATGTGCCGGGGTTGCAGCAGGGTATGAGGCATTAAAGGATGCAGGTATTCCACTTGTGAGGGAGTATAGGAAGACTTCAGGAGGTTCCATGCTGCCAGGAAGGCTTGTATTACCTTCAGAAATGCAGGATGATACGGGAATAATTTACGCAAATGGACTATGGCCAATTGAATCGGTAATAGCGGAAGTTTCAAAATATACAGCAGCTAAATTTGGCTCAAAAACAAGAACTGAAATTTTGAACTTCTTTGAGTCAATTATTTCAAGAGTAAGTGATCCTGAAACAAAAAAAATGCTGGGTGATTGGTTTGCGTTATATTATTCAAGGTTATCCGCTAATCCAGGAGAATCAGACGTTTATGAGTTTAATCACAATTTCATGAACCTCCTGTCCGGTCAGGCAAATAACAGGTTGGCTCAGTTTATTGGTGCTACAGGACCAAATATGTACATCAACACTGCTTGTGCATCAAATGCAAGTTCTGTAACTGTTGCTGAGGATATGATAAGAGCAGGTCATGCACGCAGAATGATTGTAATAGGTGCAGATATATCAAGTACCAGAAATCTGCTGCCATGGTTTGGAGCCGGATTCTCGAGCATTGGTGCACTGACCGAGTCTGACAGTTTATTTGACGCTGCAGTTCCATTTGATAATCGAAGAAGCGGAATGATTCTTAGTTCCGGAGCTTCCGGTCTTATAATTGAAAAAGAGGACGATGTTTTGAAAAGAGGTATGAACGGTATCTGTCGTATTTTGGGAACACATGCGTTTAATGCTGCCGGTCACATTTCAAAAATCGATACTAATAAGCACTGTATTGAACTTGACAGGTTTGTTTCAAAGATGGAAAACGAGCATAATTTGAATAGAAACGATATAACTTCAAAATTGGTATATTGCTCACATGAAACCTATTCACACAAGCCAGGCTGTTCATACATGGAAAAGACCTCCTTGGAAAGTACGTTCGGTGAAAAATTCAGAGAGATTAAAGTTATTAATACAAAGGGAATGACCGGACATATAATGGGCGCATCAATTGATGAAGCTGTATCTGCAAAAGCATTACAGTATCAAAAGATTCCTCCTGTCGTAAATTTAAAGGAACTTGATCCTGAACTTGAAGGCCTTAATTTATCAAAGGGCGGGGCCTACGATTTTGAATATGTTTTAAGAGCTGTAGCTGCTTTCGGAGGACAGGGTAATTACCATCTTATGCAAAGGATTGCAAACGGGGATGAAAGAATTGTCGATAAGAAAGCTTATAGAGAATGGATTGACAGGATTTCTTCCAAAAATGCCGAGCTTAAAAATCACGGCAGGATTATGGTGGCTGAAGATTATGGTGAGAATATATATTTACATGAAACAGGGCATCAGGAAGTTGCAGTAGTTGCTGAGATTACATCAGAGAAAACGGTTAGTACAGCACCTTATAAAACTTTAAAAGCAAACAGCTCGCCAGAGCTTAGTGTTGATGCTAAAGTTGCGGCAGATCCACAGGCAATAATAGATGAAGTACTAACTATCTATGCTAATGTAACACAATATCCTAAAGAAATGCTTGAGTTATCAATGGAGCTTGAAGCTGATCTTGGCGTAGATACAGTAAAGCAGGCAACAATTTTCTCAATGCTTGCAGAACAGTTTAATTTAGAATTTTCAGAAGGACAGTCTCTTTCAAATTACACTACAATTGGCCAAATAGTTGAGCTAATATTGGAAAACAGTAATTATTCAAAGCAACCTGTAAACAACGGTCAGATTGAAGATTTTAAGAACGTGGCTATATCAAACAATTTTGAAGGTGTTAAGACAGGAGCATTATCGCATAATTATGAGGAAGAAGTGCTAAAACTGGTTTCAGAAATTACTTTATACCCTGTTGAGCTTCTTGAAAAGGATATGGAAATGGAAGCAGATTTGGGAATTGATACAGTAAAGCAGGCAACAATCTTTTCAATTCTAAGCGACAAGTATGGATTGACTGAGGAAATGTCAAGTAATATCTCACAATATCGTACAATTGGGGCATTAATTGATTTGGTTAGTAAAAACAACAAGAGTGACCAACTGGATGCAATTGAAAATCAAAGTAGTAGCAACACTGCTTATAAAGCAGAAACTGCGACTGTCAACATTGGTTCAATCAGAAAACAGGTTTTTGATTTGATTTCTCAAATTACTCAATATCCTGTTGAAATGCTTGATGAAGATATGGAAATTGAAGCTGACTTGGGTGTTGATACTATCAAGCAAGCAACAATTCTTTCAGAATTAATCATGAAATTTAATATTGTTGAAAGTGTAACTATGAATCCTTCAGAATTAAAAACAATTAAATCAATAATTAATGTTTTGGAAGAGAATATTGGTACAAATCTGGTTGATAAGAGTAGTAATTCTGTACAAAAGGTTCTTCCTGCAGAGCATAAAGCTGATTACCCACAAACAGTTTCCAATAACAATGAAAACACTAGGGAGAATGAGTTCGAAAGAGAATTGTGTGTGCAGTACCCTGTAATTGTTGAAGAAAAATCAGGTGACAAGGATTTTGATCTGAATAACAAAAATGTAGTTATTATTGGTGATCGTTCTGAGACTGTAAAAAAAGCTGCTGCGTATTTTAAAAAGGCCTCAGGAAACGTGAGTGAATTTGTATTCGACGAAAAAATGAGCCTTGATGAACTGGAAAATAGAATTTCATATTTTACTGAGAATGTGAATCACGTAGATGTTATTCTTGACTTAAGTCATTTGGGAGAAGCCATTGATTTTGAAAACTTATCCGGTGAAAAAGAAAAGAACATACTTATTCTAAACAGTTTATCCAGATTCCTGTTTTATAAAAATGTTTCTCAAAAGGCATCTAATCCTGCTTTGAGAATTATATGTGCTGTAGCTATGGACGGATGCTTTGGATTTACAGAGCAAGAGAATTTAAAATTTGATCCGTTTTATGGTGCTCTGAGTGGTTTTTATAAAGGGCTTAGGAAAGAGTTTGGAGAGTCTAAAGTAAAAATAATTGATTTGGGTAGTTCTGAAAAATTTAAATTGACAGATAAGGTATTAAACAGGCTTAAAGAAGAATTTGAGGTAGAATTCAAGTCCTATGAGTTAGGGTATATGGACAATAAAAGAGTGACATTAAAACTGGATAATGTAGATCGCTCGCAGATGACACCGGTTGAAAAGTTCGATTCAAACCATTTTGTAATCACTGGCGGAGGAAATGGAATAACAGCAGAAATTGTCCTTGGAATTTCAAAGAGGATAAGGGGCAAATATACAATAATCGGTAGAACTCACCTTCCTGCTGATATCGAGAAGCTTTCCAAACTTGATGAAGCTTCTTTAGAGGAAAAAAAGGTTGAAATATATGAGCAGTTGAAGAAAGAAGGAAAGAAGGCAACTCCTGCAGAGGTACAAAAAGAACATTCAAAGCTCATAAAAGCAATTTCAGTATACAGGCTTTTACATGACATACGGGAAAATGGGAGTGAAGCGGTTTACTTAAATTGTGATGTAGCAGATTATGAAGCTTTAAAAACTGTCATTAATAAAGCTACTTCAATGTATGGTCCTGCTAATGTTATCATTCATGGAGCTGGAATTGAAAAGAGCAGATTATTGGGACAGAAAACAAAAGAAGAGTTTAATGAAATATTCGCTGTTAAAGCTAATGGGCTGTGCAATTTGTATCGTTTGGCAGATAAAGAAGCTTTAAAAGTGCTAATCGGTTTGTCTTCCATATCCGGAAGATTCGGAAATGAGGCCCAATTGGATTATTGTTCTGCGAACAATTTTATAAGCAGCTTTATGTCTATGGTAAAATCAAAGCATAAGGGAATTAGAGCTTTAAGTATATCATGGTCTGGTTGGAAAGACACAGGTATGGCTTGGAGGAATGAGTTTGTTAAAGAAAACTCCGAGGAAATGGGGCTGCATTTGATAGAGCCGGAAAGAGGAACAAACGAGTTCTTGAATATTTTAGCCAGTAATCTGAATCTGGATGAAATTGTTGTAAGCAAGGGCCTTGGCTCTTTGACAGGTATGGAAAAGTGGTATAATATAAAGAATGTGGTACCAATGATTGACTGGGTAAGTAAAAAAGATGGAGAAATCAATAATGTGTACAAGGTTCTTTCTGTAAAAGCTGATCCGATTATTAATAACCATAGACTTGGTAAAACACCTTTGATGCCTATTGTTGGTTGTATGGAAATTGGGGCTCAGGCGCATAGTTTAATTTTCGGAAGGAAAGAGCAGTACTGCTTTAAAAATGTGCAGATTCACAATCCATTAAAGCTGTTCAATGATAAATCGCAGGAGATAATAATGAATCTGGAAGAAGTAACATCTGATGATTCGATTGATGTAGCTTTCTATAATTACTTTAATCCAAAGATTGGAAAGGGTAAAATGGTTGAGCTGAACAGTATGATAATTTCTGCAAACATTGGAGACTACGAGCATTTAAATGAAAATAAAAACATTGAAACTTCCGACATGAAAGAGGATAGCTTGTTTGGCTCACTTGAGAAAATGGGTAAGATACATAATAATGCAATTCAATTAGGGCCTTTGTTTATTGATGAAAAAGCAGCGCAAGTTAATAAATTTAAGTTCAGCGATAAAGGGGCAATATTGACAGTTGCATTGTCCGAAGAGCAAATTAAAAACAAAAAGTATAATCTACAAAATTTGCTTATAAATCCTGCGTTTACAGACACCTTGATGCAGTCGTGTGGAGTGCATGCTTCCACTGATGATGATAGGATTTTCTTGCCATGGAAGGTTGGAGAATTCGGTGTTGTAAAGGTTCCTAGAGAACCAGGCTTGTTCAAGTCATATGCAAAGCTTATTGAATGCAATAACGACGAAAAGACGTACAATGTTATATTGTACAATGAAAAAGGAGAGGTAAACTACTATGCCAAAAATGTTATTGTGAAGCGTATAAACCAATGAGCAGCCAGTATGCGATTAATGATTCACTAGAGTCAATAAGCGAATTGTATGGATTTGAATTCTCTGTGGTAGATATGAGTAAGCTTAGAGAGAAGGATTTAAACCTTCTCTCAGTGCTCTCGGAAAAAGAAATTGAACATTTGGACGGGGTGAAGATCGAAAAAAATAAAATCCAGTGGATAGCGGGCAGATATGCCGTTAAGTCTGCACTATTTAAATACAAGCTGGAAAGAGCGGTGCTTATGGACCTTTCGTGTATAGATGTACTGAAAGGATCGAATTCCGCTCCATATATTCTTCAATATCCGGATTTATGTGTTTCAATAACACATTCCTTTCCATATTGTGTAGGGATAGTATCAGGTAGGAGAATTGGCGTAGATATTGATCAGATTAACGAACCTCAAGAATCGCTGATAAGGTATTTTTATTGTGATGCTGAGAAGGTAATTTTAGATAGCTTTAAAGGTACTGATGAATTTGCATGCCAGGCAATGATTTACTGGACAAGAAAAGAGGCAGCTTCTAAGCTGTTGCAGCTTGGAATGCAAATGGATTTTAAGAACCTTGATACATCTGGAGATAGAACTATTATAGATAAATGCAATATTCGCTTTGAATCATTTATATGTAGGGAGTTTTGTGTGTCAATTGCAGTTGAAGAAGAAATTAAGAAATAACATACTTTAGAGAGCTGTCCTTAAGCTTTGGGGCAGCTCTTTTTGTACCAAACGATTATTCCTTAAAATTTAAGTATTATGTAAAATTAAA
Organism: Acetivibrio cellulolyticus CD2; assembly: GCF_000179595.2. Taxonomy (NCBI): domain Bacteria; kingdom Bacillati; phylum Bacillota; class Clostridia; order Acetivibrionales; family Acetivibrionaceae; genus Acetivibrio; species Acetivibrio cellulolyticus. Next base: position 717,869 of record NZ_JH556658.1, read on the forward strand.
AAAATTGATATTGCAAAACATAGGTATTATGTTATAAAATTAATATAATCAATTTCCTTGTACGACTTGTCGTGGGGACGGTAGTATGGTAGGTATTGAAAATTTAATAGTATGGAAGGATGGTAGGATATGGGGATGATAATGCCTCTATTATTGACGTTGTTACCTATTGCGGTAATATTGTGTATGCTTATAATCTGGAAAAAACCAGCAGATATAAGCGGAATTGTAGGATGGTTGATTCTTTCGGTTATTGCGGTGGTTTCCTTTAAAACATCACCGGAAGTTATAGCCCGTTCAACAGTTGCTGGTTTTATAAAGTCTTTTCCTGTTTCACTGATCGTTGCAACTTCACTTCTTCAAATGGCTTTTATGGAAAAAACAGGTGCTTTAAAAAGAGTTATTATATTCATGAAAACAATTTCAAGTGACAATAAAGCAGTTCAGATAATGATGCTGAGTATAGGATTCGGAACACTTATGGTTGCGGTTGGTGCAACTCCTGTATCGATTCTTCCTCCAATTCTCATTGCGATGGGATATACAACCTATGTTTCAATTGCGTTGCCTGCAATAGGCTACGATTCATTATGTACATATGCGCTATTAGGTGCTCCAATAGTAGCTTTTTCCGATATTGCGAATGATTTTATCTCGAAAAATAATTTAGGGCCTGAGCTTACGCTAGCACAGATAGGAAGCATATTTTTTATGTTCCTGCCTGTTGTATCAACAATGATAGGTTTTTGCATGCTGTGGATAGTAGGTAAATGGGAAGCAATAAAGCAAGGCTGGCTTCCATGTTTGATAACAGGATGTGTAATTGGAGTAGTTTCATTTTTTACCAACAAGTTCGAAAATTTTGTTACCTTAACAGGAGTTTTATGCGGCCTGGCTGTAATATTGGCAATGGTAATCTATCTTAAAGCCAACGGTAAAAAAGTTATAGATAGAAGCAAACTAACTAAGGAAGAAATAGATTATGAAAAGAAATTTCCACTGTGGAAGGCTTTTATACCTTGGGTTATACTTATTGTTATAATTTTAGGCTTGAATATTCCGAAAAATGTTTTTGATTTTCTTTATAAAGATATGACTATGCCTATAATAGGTTTATCTGCTAATGCTAAAGATGTAATAAAAACAAGGGTATTATGGAATGCCTATACATGGATATTGGTGAGCACAATACTCTCAATGATTTTCATTAGACCTAAAGCTTCTCAAGTCAAAGAAACGTTAAAGGCATGGGGAAAAAGAGCACCGAGGCCGGTTTTTTCTGCTGCGATATTCTTTGCGATAGGTGAAGTAATGAATATGACAGGTTTTAATATTGCAGAACAAGCATACACAGTAAAAAGTATGGTACAGGTATTGGCAAACGCTTCATCAAGTGCTTTTCAGGGAGCGTACGGTTTGGTTGTTGGATTCATTGGACTCTTCGGAGGTTTTATAACAGGAAGCGAAGCTTCTACAATAGCTATGTTTGCTAAGTATACAATGACAACAGCAAAAGAGCTTAATCTTGGAATAACAGGGCTGGTTGTTGTTACAGCAGCATTGGCATTTGGTGGAGGTCTGGCAAGTGTTATTTCGCCAGCAAAGCTTCAGAATGCAGCTGCTTCAATAGATAAGTTGGGTGAGGAAAACAAGGTTATAAGAGTTGCCTTTGTATTTTCTCTTATCCTTACAACTGTGACTTCTATATTTGCTTTGATACTTCTCAATATTATAAAGTAAATGGAATAAACTAAAATCAAAACAAAGCTGTGTTCTTTCTTTAATTCCTATGAGAGAACGCAGTTTTTTATTGCTATTATGAGTACATATTTTATGCAACTTATATAATTACTTAACATAATATGTATTAAAATATCGTTTGGAATTAGAGGTGCTTTAATATGTACGAATATTATCATTCGGAAGAAAGACAACCACCGCCACCTGATCAACCACATGGACAACAACATCAGCAACAAGGACAGCAATTTGGGCCGCCATTTGGTCAACCATTCGGACCCCCATTCGGACCGCCAGCTGTTCCACCGTTCGGACAGCCATTTGGACCACCATTTGGACAGCCGCCTGTATCACCAGGAGCTTCATCAGGACCACCATCAGGACCTCCTCCAGCATTTGTTCCTCAGCAATCACAGGCTCATGGGGTAGGAGTTTTTGCAGTTGATCCAGGAGCGCTTAGACCATGTATGTTCAGATATGTTTATATTTGGCTCAATACAGGAGAAAGTTTTTGGGCATGGTTAGTATTTGTCGGAAGAAGATCTGCAGCCGGATGGAGATGGACCGGGTTTAGATGGATATACTTTGGGGTAGATTTAAGGAACATTGAAAGTTTTGTCTGCTATTAAGTTAATAGAATTGCTCGAAAGATAATAAAAGTAAGGTGGGTTATAAGATTCAATCTTTATCCCCGCCTTGCTTTTATTATTTTTTCAAATTACCAGTATGACCTTTGATTGTTGTTAAGATATATTTTGTCTTTAATCTACTGGCAATCCAGTGTTACTTCTAGAATTAATTTTAAAAAGTATGTTCTTATATGCTTCAATATTAGGTACAAGGATGCTAGTACGATCTCAATATCCCAGTTACATAAATATGCAAGAAAAAAAGGCAGAAACTAAAGTCTGCCCCCAGTTGTATTCCAGAATCAGTTTTTAGTTATTCACTCCAAACATTACCGTTAAATGTACAACTTTCAAATACTACTGCCTTTTTATTATCAGTTATATAATCACACACATTATTGTTAAATTCAGTATCTTTTACTAAAATACTGCTATCGCAGTTTTCATCATAATTTAGTGTTTTAAAAAAACATATCTCTCTATACTTTTCTCCGCTAGTATATGAATTATTTGCTATTCTACATTTATTTATAACAACATTTGATTTGTTTGTAACATCCATAAAGTTCCATTCGAATTTGTTATTGTCAGTCATTTCACATTCTTCGAACAAAATATCTATAGAACTGTCTACAAGAATAATATTGCTATAAGCTTCATGATTTGAAATCTTGCTCTTTCTCAGATTTATATCTTTAGAGTCATAAATTTGCACTGCACGTAATGAACAATGATTTATATTAGAGTTTGCCATATCCAAACGTTGAACACCATACAAGCTTAACCCAATACTTCCGCATCCGTAAAGTTCACAATTATTAATTTTAATATCTTCACTGTCTTGAAAGCTTAGTACTCCCTCATCACAAATATATTCTGCTGGAGTATGTCCAGCAGTGATATTACTTATAGTTACATTACACACGGATTCAAATCGCATTACCTGTGCATATCGAGGTTTTACCAATATTTCCGTTTTACCTTCACTTGAACCTTCTATAGTTAAATTACTTATATTTCTTATGTTTAACTCTTTCCCGTCAGTAACACTTTCGAATGTTACCCCGTTTTGTAAATCAGTATTCTGAGCTACGCTTGACAAGTCGTATACTCCAGGCTTTAAAATAATTTTTTTATTTGAGCCTATTGATTTTACAAAATCTTCAGCAGTATCAACAACTACTTCTTCAATATTTTGTCCTATGTAGACAGTATTACTTTTTCCATCCCAGGATACCTGTTTGCCTAATGCCTCTGAAACAGCCCTCACAGGCAGATATGTTGTACCATCATATATAAACGGCTCAACTATTTTTCCGTTGCCATCCTTTGGAGTAATTTTATTCCCGTCAACATAAATCTTAATTCCATTATAAAATGCAGTAATTGTCTTTCCAACCGGGGCTGCAAAAGCTGCGGACGATACCAACACTGTAGTTATAACTCCTGCAATAAAACACTTGATTTCTTTTTTCATAAGCCGCAAAACCTCCATATTAATTTCTATGAAATTATACACCAAAAAAATTCCAATATCAATAGGATCATCCTTTAGATGTACTGAAATGTGAATGTAATTGAAGGTCACATAACAGAGTATTGGTCCAAATACTTAACACTGTTCCAATTTATACTTATGAGGATAATGCCCCAAAGGAAATAAATTATAATCTGTTTATTAGTATTGATAAATTCCCTCTAGAACTGAAAATGTTAAGTAAGGGAGCTTTAATTATAGAAAAAATTGAATATGGAGAGGTTCAAAGGTTTTTTGTAATCATGGCTATCCAATAAACAAAACTATCTTTATTATTTAAAGAGTCAAATTTTTTTAAAAGCTTTTATGAATGCCCTGCAACGTTTGATAAAAACGCTCTAATTTTATTCAAATAGATTTCTCCATCGTCAATAGAATTGTGACTCTTGCCAAGTATTTCCTCCCATTGAACCTTTCCGCACCAAGCATTTGCAAGTCTTTTTGAAATACGGGGAGGAATCAAGGTGTCTTCAGTACCAACCATTATTAATAGCGGAGATTTAATTGATGGAGCACGACTGATTGAATCAAATTTATGTTTTAAAAGCAAGTTAACAGGTAGAAAAGGAAGTTTCCCTTTAGCAACATTTGCTAACGTATCATATGGCGAAACTAAAATTACAGCAGATGTAGGTCTTTTTTCTGATAGAAATGTAGCTATACCTGTTCCAACGCTTCTTCCCATAACTACGATATTATTCTTATTAATATCTTCTCTGTTCGCAAAATAATCATATATTTCCAGAGAGTCACTAAACAATACTTTCTCACCAGGAGTTCCTTCGCTTGTTCCGTAACCCCTATAGTTGATTAATGCAACAGACCAATTTTGAAGTTTTGACATTTTGGGAATAAGAAGGGATACTTCCTCTGCATTTCCACCAAAATAAATGAGTAAATTTGACTTGTTGCTAGTTGAGTTTCTTAAAAACCATCCTCTTATTGTTATGCCATCGCTCATTGTAAGTTCAATGTCTTTGGTACTATTTATTCCAGTCGATAGAGCCGTTACTTCACCTGATAGCTTTTGCCTCGAAAAAATAAGTTTTTCCTGAAAAAAATATGCTGCTATGCAAACTAGTATATAGAGAGTTATAGCAACTATAAAAAAGCGCTTTGTTCTTTTAAATTTCAAGTTCTTCTTGGAATTATCTGTATTACTCAAAAGTATTCCCCCTAATATTTCTTTAATAATCCTTTGTTTTTCTACTTAATCATAGATTTTAATCATTTTCAAAAATCTTATTATACTTTTTATTATATATTCACCAAGATTAAAACAGTGGTGCTATGTTGGCTCCATACAAGTATTATGCTTGTAAAACTATTTACATTTGCTGTTACTAATGAGATTATATACAAAAAAGGTTCCCATATCAATAGGAGCATCCTTGAGCTATACTGAAATATAAATGCAATTACAGGTCCCTTTAACAAAGTATTGTACCTAACTATAGAGAAGTGCAAAAAAGAATATATCTCTATAGCTGATTATTATATGCAAAATTGGCACTAATTTCTAAAACTTTTTGGAACTTTTTGTATCTCTCTTTTATCTTTCTAGTAGTAGATGGAGGAGGTGAGAGAGAATGGAGGGAATAATGCTACTTCATAATAATAGTGTTGAAGATACGGATGTTGCCAATGCGATAAAAGGAGATGGAAATGCTTTTAGCAGGCTCATACATAATAATAAGCGCTCAATGTACAGGATAGCAAAAAGCATCTTAAAAAATGAACATGATGTAGAAGATGCAATTAGCAGTACAATTTTAAAGGCTTATACAAATATCATTAAACTAAGAAAAAGTGACACTTTCAAGCAGTGGATCTACAAAATTCTTGTCAATGAATGTTATGCAACAATAAGAAAAAAGAAACGGGAAATTGTATTTGATGAGTCAAATATTATAAAAGATACATATGAAGATAATTATAAGGATTTTGAGCTTGCCAGGGCTATTAATTTACTCGAAGAAAACCAGCAAATTGTGACAATTTTGTTCTATTACGAAGATATGAGTATTAAGGATATTTCCAGGACTTTGGATTGGCCCGAAGGAACGGTAAAATCGCGGCTCAGCAGGGCAAAAGAAAGACTGAAAAGTCTTATCGACTGTTAAAATAGAGGAGGAAAAACTATATGGACGATTTTGATAGTATGCTTAAAGCAAAAGCAAAAGAAGAGAAACTGAAAATTCCGGATTCGTTGGAAAGAAAGATTGAAAAATCAATGAACAATCTCCCTAGGAGGCAAACTATGAAAAAAAGATCTGTAATTGCTGTTGTTGCTGCTGCCGCAATTATTACAACATCCTTAACATTTGTATATGCAAAAGATATTCCTTTAATTAATACAGTGATAGAGTTTTTCAAAGGAAATTCAAGTCTTAAATATAGTGGAGATGCTCAAGCCTATGTGAAGTACTCTACAGAAGTTGGCAAGACTATAACTAGTAATGGAGTGAGTATAACTATTGATAATATAGCCTGTGATGGCAATTTCCTTGTGCTGTTTTATACAGCCGAGGGAGATGGGGAAAAGGTATCTATAGGTGAAGGTGGAATTCCAATTGTAAATGGTATTCTCGGAGAAATCTCAATTGATGGTAATCAGAAGAAGATTTCAAATAATGACAGTTCAGATGCATACCTTACAGATGATGGAAAGGTTAAAGGCATGATAAGGGCTGATATAAGCGGGGATATCTTTCAAAAATATTCAAAAGTAGATTTTTCAGTTTCTTATGCCTTAGCGAAGGAAGGAAAGTGGGATTTTAAGCTTGATGTTTCAAAAGAAACGGCTATGAAGGACGTAAAGATTGTAGAAGTAAACAAGAACGCATATATAAAAAATCCTGACGGCAGGGAGCATAATATTAATATACAAAAGGTATCCTTTACTCCTTTTGGCAACCAAATTATCATCAGCGAAAAGTTTGACACATCAGTATCAAAATATACTAAGGAAAATAGCCCATCACCTTTCAGTTTATTTGCTTTGTTTGATGATAAAGGAAATGAACTGGATGTGCTGAGAGGTCAGCTTATTTCAGAACCCGAGAATGCAAGAAACAGCTTTGAATTTATAAAAGGCGGTAAGGGGTCCAAATACTTAACACTAGTTCCGATTTATACTTATGCGGATAATGCCCCAAAGGAAATAAATTATAATCCGGTTATTAGTATTGATAAATTCCCTCTAGAACTGAAAATGTCAAGTAAGGGAGCTTTGATTATAGAAAAAATTGAATACGGAGAGGATGATACAAAATTATATTACACAAAGAAGGGTACAGTACTAAATGAAGGCAACTTTTTCTTTGTAGATGAAGAAGGTAACGATGTTTTTGATAATATGTCTATTTACAGAAAAGATTATATTATTAATAGGGATAAAGGTATATACGTAAGCGTTTTGCCAAAGCTGGATACAGAAAAGAAATATAAATTAGGATATATCACAGATGAAAAATTCGACTTACTAGACCAATACAAAATAGAAATCCCGCTTAATTAAAAACATTGCTCAGGGGTTCAGGGAACCAAAGGTTATACTGAACCCTTGATAACTTGTAGCAAATCAGTTATAAATTCCACCAACCTTATCTAGCGGCCAAAGTCTTAAAACAGCTCTACCTTCAATTTTATCATTACTTATAAGTCCAAAATCCCTGCTGTCCATACTATTTTCTCTATTATCTCCCATAACAAAGTATTCATTGTCAGGTATTTTTATTGGAAATTCCATATCCTTAGGAGAAGTAGAGCCTTTAACATAAGGTTCATTATACAATTCTCCATTTATATAGACTTTTCCGTCCTTTATATCAATCTCATCCCCCGGAAGTCCAATAACCCTTTTTATCAATCTATACTTTTCATCCTTTTTGAAAACCTTATCGATAAATTCCTTTGTATTTGCAACGAATGTACTTATGACTCCTGTTTCAGCTTCATCATTTATTATAACTATATCTCCTCTTTGAGGTTCTGAATAATAATACTCTATTTTGCTTTCTATTAGTCGCTGTCCTTCATATAATGTGCTTTGCATCGAGCATTGCCTGACTTCAGTTGCTGCAAAGGCATAGCTTCTTATTGTCATTGAAACTAGTATTGCCACAACAAATGTAGTAGCCCATTGAATTGACTCTACTAACAAACGCTTCTGACCAATTGCATCCTTGAACATTCTAAAAGGAGTAAATACGTTTCTAAACCTCTTTTTAATATCTTCGGCTTCTCCAAATCTTTTAACAGCTATAGCTTCTGCTTGTTTTTCAGAATAGCCCTCATCAATCAATTCCTTCTTTATCATTTCCAGATGATCACGGATTTCTTCTTCCAACTCCGCTCTTTGAATTTTGCTTATATGCCTTTGTTTTAAAATTACCCCAATGTAATCTTCGAATTTGCCCATTCCAATACATCTCCTTTACATGAATTTATCATTTCACTTACGCGGTTCCAGTCTTCAATTTTTTTTACCAATTCCTTTTTTCCATGTTCAGTAATGCTGTAATATTTTCTTCTTCCACCTGTTTCAGAGTCTCCCCAATAAGATTTCAAATACTTCTTTTGCTCAAGGCGCTGAAGTGCCGGGTATAAAGTACCTTCACTCATCTTATACAGGTTATTGCTTTTAGCTTGTAAATTCTTAATAATTTCAAACCCATAGGTATCTTTCAAGGCTATTTGAGAAAGCAGTAATATATCTATACTTCCTTTCATCAACTCTTTATCCATTTTATCTACCATCCTTTTACAGTTGCTTAATAATATTATATATCGATGTACATCGTATTACAAGGTACTTAAAGAAAATATTTTATGATAAAATAGTAATAAAAAATCTGTAACAAAATCCACTTAAGAAAGTCTTATATATAGAACCATATAAAGAGGTTTTTAGTTTAAGAGTGTTTGGGGAACTATCCTATCAGCAGATCAGTGAAATATTCGGAAAGAGTGAAACCTGGGTACGAGTTACATATTACCGGGCAAAAGAGAAGATTAAATCATTGTATATAGAAAGAGAGGGGTTATGATGAAAACAAATTGCAAGATAATTCAAGACTTGCTTCCGTTATATATAGATGATTTTTGCAGCAATGAAAGCAGGTCTTTAGTGGAAGATCATTTGAAAGAGTGCGAGATTTGCAGTAGAAAATTTAATGATCAAAAATGTGAAATAGAAGTAAATGAAGAACTTATCAAGGAGAATTTAAAAGCCAAAAGACCATTTAAGAAAATTATTACATGTTTGACAGTTGCGTTAATTATAATTGCTATCTTAATACCTGTCTCTATACTGACTTATAATACAATAGATAGCGATAGGGTGGCCTTTTTAACAATCGCTGGGAGAATGAAATCCCAAATATTTTTATGGGAACTCGAAAAAGGTCAGTTTGAAAAAGCTGCTGACCATGTACAATTTTCGGGAGCATATGGAGTAGATCTCACAGAGGAAGAAGAAAAAAAACAGTGGATTGAGGGAATGAAGAAGTTAAAAAATGATGGTATAGAAATTATTTCTCATAGGGATACAGTAATTGAAAGTGATGATGGATTTACATGTGGATATACAATAATAGAAATAAAGTATGATAATAAGCTTTATGATTTTAAGCTTGGATTATATACAAATAGAAAGGTTGAGGTAGGCGGTTTGGGGTATTCAGCTGATCAGTCTCAAAGTGACTCTGAGGTTAAAGAAATGATCATGAATAGATTTAATGAATTTATAAAGACCTATAATCCAGGATAAAGGTGAGGGCAGGTAATATTTTTATAAGGTGTTTTTTAAGAGTATGAGCAGAAAAGTTGGGTCATGTTTTTAATATGTTTTCTGAGATTTTCTGGTTGTTTAGATGGCATATTTATATTATAATTATATAAAGTAAATTTTTACTATAAAATATTATTTAAACTTTGTTGCTAACAAGTTTAGTATTTACTATTTTAGGCATTTGCAAAATGACTTAAAAAATCAGATGTAAAAAGTTAGAAGAGATGTAAAATGGACTTTGATAACTTAAGAGGGATATATGTTAGTGATTTGACTGAAAAACCAGAACCTTGTTGATGAAATTACAGCACAAATAAGCTTATGTATAAGACATAAGTTTCAAGAGTAAGTTAGTAAATCAAGCGATTAAAGGTTTTAAACTACGTATATACTTGTGCTCATGAATTTTATCTGCAAGTATTACAGTAATTAGTTGTGTGATACCTGCGAGATATAAATCTGCTTTAATAGTTAGGTTGTCTCTTGTTTTAAGATTACCACAGGCCATAGGCTCCTTAAGGTATTGAATGTTTTTTTCTACTACAGTCCTAATTTTGTAGTCAGAAATCCATTCGTCAGAGCCTCTAATCACACCTGGATACATGCGTTTATCCATGGCAGGAGATGTGAAGGTTACACGACCGCAAGGCTTGCCATTACAGGGGTTATCACAAGAAGTAACCCATTTACCTTTAATTAGTTTTGCCTGTGGGCACCGCCATTTGAATCTTTCGATTCTTCCTTCTTCTCGGCTCCAGCCATTTGGTTTCATTGGTACAGAAGAATCTTTAGAGCAAAGTGGCCAACCATCATCATTGTATTTAATAGGCGGAAGATTAAGGTTTGAATTTCTGGAATTCAAAGGTATTAGAGCCCTTTGAAACTTGAGTTCATCTAAGA
>NZ_JH556658.1:728568-795514 GCF_000179595.2 Acetivibrio cellulolyticus CD2
AGGCTTGTCCTTGTAGAAAGCCTTGAGTTTTTTTATGATAGAATTTATGAACTTTGGGTTATTCTCAGTTACAAAGGTTTCAATACCTGAAGTATCATAAGCGATAGTGGATGCAAGAGTAGTGTTAATTTCCTGGCAAATAGGTTCTGTAATATCTACAAGGTGGTTAAAGAAGTTTTCCAGGTAAATAACGAAATCTTGTTTGAACCGTGTAAACTGAGAGTTATGAGGGACGTCTGGAAGGCCACAGAATTCAAGGGCTTCATGGCATAAATTAAGAAAAATAATGAGTAGCGAAACTGTAGGAATGCCAAGAATTTTCTGCAGAACTAATGCTGAAAGCATTGAAGAGAGTGAATATTTACGGTCTCTCCCTAGAGTTTTGTGGTAAGACCAATAAAAATCCTGTGGTATAAGCGAAGATAAATCAAGATGTTGTGAGAGTAGCTTAAGAAATTTTGGCTTATTATTTTGAAAAACATCTTTACATTCTTCGAATGTGTCAGCAAAAGAAATTTGTTTATAAAGTTTTACCATTTGTTTTCCCCTTCTCTTGTTTAAAATTGGATTAGATACCTATATTTTACTAGAAGCAGAGGGGGAAAACAATAAAAATATCAATTTGAAATGCAGTAAATTCAAGCGTTATAGCATTTCGCAAATAACTAATTTACTATTTATCTGGGGGGTAACGCATATGTTTGATGAACTTTTTGATGAAATTTTGGATGATAGACACACACACCGACACAGTTGTAATAAAACTGATGTAACCTATGCAAAATTGGATGCTTTAGAAGCTAAATCTAAAGCCAGGGAAGCAAGTACAGAGGTTACATACCTTAAACTCAAAGTAGAAAAACTTATGATTATAACTGAAGCATTATGGATGATTTTAAAAGAAACTACTAAACATACAGATGAAGAACTTAAGGAAAAAATACGTCAGATAGATTTAAAGGATGGAAAGTTGGACGGCAAGGTCGCTGCTGAGTTACCGGACAAATGTCCGAAATGTGGTCAGATATTGCAAAAAAACAAGCTTAATTGCATATATTGTGGTGCTGAAATTATTTCTACAGATGTTTTTAAAAGATAATTAATTAAGTTTCAAGCAACAAGCTGATTTGTTATTTGTAAAATACTAGCTCTTAATGTGGCATGTTTAAACATAATCTGATATAATATTCATATACTTCAAAAATTATTATAACAATAACGTTTTGTTAACATGTCTTTTATTTTCGGACTAAAAGGAGAATAATTATGAATTATAGTGTAATATCTAGAAGATTTTGGGCATGGTTTTTTGACAACGCTATAATTGCTGGCATTTTGTATGGAGTGCTATTGGTATTAAGAATGTCCGGAATGAGTATTTTTCCGGTAGAAGAAATAATTGAAGGGAATTTTTCTTCTTTATCAAAGTTTTATCTAATATACGCAATGATATATCTAACATACGAAATTAGTTTCTTAAGTTCGAATCTATCTGCAACACCCGGGAAGATAATTATGGAGATGGAAGTTGCTTGCGCTAAGGCAAGTTTTTTGAAGGTCATTATAAGATCAGTGGCAAAATTTATTTCAGCAGCAACCGGACTTTATTTAATTTTCTTTACTATTGCAATGTTTAATGAAAAAAAGCAGGCAGTACACGACCTGTTAGCCGGTAGTTTTGTAATAGATCAGGAAAGAGAAAACCAGAGTGCTATGGATTTAACGCAAGATATAACAAAAACTGAAGCATTTTATGAGGAAATGAAAAGCAGAGGAATAAAAACATTTAGCGAACAAAAAGCCTTAGCTGAAGAAATGTATGGCAAAGCAAGTAAATCTTCTAAAAGTTCTATTCTCTCTAGTTCAATTATTTGGGTACTGGTTTTGGTTGTTTCATTTGGTTTTAGTTTTATAGGCAGTAAAGTGCTTGTATCGGATATGATAAGCGAAATGAAAATATTACCGCAATTTAAGAATAATGGTGTTAAGGTAGAGCAAAGTATAGCAGAAAAATATGTGGGAGCATGGGCAAACGACAAAAGAACAGTAGGATTTACTGTTTATTATGATAAAAAAAACAGTACCATGTATATTAATACAAGTAATGGAGCTTTAAAGTTCATGTTTGACAACGATGATACACTATATATATTTGAAGGAGAAAATAAATTTAAATTCATGTTTTCCGATGGTTATTATACTGCCTATATGACCTGTCCAATAAATGGTCAGTTGGAATATAAAGAACATTTAAAAAAGGAGTAAAGTGCTATCTTGCGGAAGTGCATGGTAACGTATATCTTTGTTAAGATTTAAGTTGTAGCATGCTTTTAGGCACACTTTATATTTATAATCAGACTTTTTTAATAACAATCAGTATAATATGAAAACTGTGTTTTTAAACTTATGCTATGGAGATGTAATCTTGTGGGATCATACATTTTGATAACAATACTGTTTCTTGCAATAATTTTTATGGATATCATCAGAAAAATAAATCTAACCAATAAACTGCTTATGAGTGTACTTATAATAATTGTACCCCATACTATACTGGCTGCAGCTTTTATATCAAAGATGCAAAGTTTTATCTCTGCAAAGTACTTGACAGTTATTTATGTATTATTTGCAATTTACATATGGATAAAGGTTAGTATTTCACCTTATTCTAAAAAGCAGATAGACGATTTTCGAGTACATGTTTTGGTGGGTGGACGAAGACTTATATTATATAGTTTATACTCTGGGATTGCACAAATTCCGTTTTATATGCTCTTAAACCGGTTTGTAAAAAGTTCAATACCTCCTCAGGTTTTTGTGACAGATATTATATTGACAGTAATATTTATATCTAGTTTGTATCTAAATGGTATACTCCGAATTATTATTACTTCCAAACAACTAAGTATCATAAAGAAAATTCTCATTATAATTTATATGTGGATTCCAATTGTAAATTTATTTTTTATAGTGTATCTAGGCAACATAGTGAAAGCTGAGTATGAACGTGAGTTATATAGAATTTTAAATAGAAATGTGAGAATAGACTCCGAAATATGTAAAACCAAGTATCCGCTAATTATGCTTCATGGTATAGGTTTTAAGGATTTTAAATATTTTAACTATTGGGGAAGAATCCCCGGTGAGTTGAAACGGCATGGCGCAACCATATATTACGGCAATCATGAAGCATGGGCTACAATAGAAGATAATGGAGAGTTCCTCAAGCAAAGAATTTTGGAGATCATTAAAACTGAAGGGTGTGAAAAAGTAAATATTATTGCACACTCAAGGGGAGGACTAGATGCCCGTTATATGATAAGTATGCTCGGAATGTCCGATCACGTTGCGTCTCTTACCACTATTTCTACACCGCATCATGGAGCAAAAATAATTGATATTATATATAAACTTCCTGAACCTCTCATCAATTTGATTGGAAATCGCTTCAACAAAAATGCGAGATTAATGGGAGATAAAAAACCAGATATATTTGTTTCGAGCCGACAGCTTACGATTAGCTATTGCGAAGAATTCAATAAAAGCGTACGAGATTCCGAAAAAGTATATTATCAAAGCTTTGCAGCTGTAATGAATAATATATTCAGCGATTATATTCTCACAATTCCAAATCTCATACTAAGGCTGGTAGAAGGCGAGAATGACGGATTTGTATCAATAGAATCTTCAAAATGGGGAGAATTTAAAGGTGTATTGTCAACCAAACACAACCGAGGCATTTCACATGGGGATCTTATAGATCTGCGAAGAAATGACTACGAAGGATTTGATGCAAGAGAAAAATATATTGAAATTGTGTCGGGACTGAAAAATATGGGGTTTTAATAATTGATTGTAGAAAAAATTGCACTGAAATCTTCAAAACTAACGTTTTATGAAAATGACAATAACCATTTGATTTAGTGGCTATTGTCATTTTGGTTTTTTATATTCAAGCTAAAGTACAAAACAGCCTATTTATTCTATAGATATATTAATTAAGGTACCATTATTAATTTTCTCTACTTTAAGTATAAAACTTAACTTATCTTTCTTACCTAAAGCAGTAAATAGATTTTCTGTAGATTCCATATAAACACCTTCTACGGATTTTAATGCATTTGAATAATAATTTTTAACATCTTTTATACTTTTTTCTGTTACTAGCGTTACATCGCATGAGCTTTTATCACATTCCGATTGAAGTATTTTTGACCCTTCATACAGCGGAACTATGTCTTTCCTATAGTACTGAGATATTTGACTTAGGTCCAAACCGTCTTTCATGCTCGATTCAGGTGTACCTTTTGTATTTTTGATGTCAGCTTCAACAACTTGACCAACCGTGTCCAAGGCAGATGAAAGTATTGAACCTAACGAATCGGAATCATCAGATTCACTTTCTACATCTAAATCAAACTTTTTACCGTTTGAATCAACACTAACACCATCTGTTCCTACATTAACCTTCGTTCCATCTGAATCAATATTAACACCATCTGTTCCAACGTCAACCTTTGTTCCATATGAATTGATATTAACGCCATCTGTTCCTACACTAACCTTTGTTCCATCAGCATTAATTTTGACAGTCTCTTTATTACCGCTACATCCTGCAAAACTTGCAACAAATAATACACCAATTATTGCAACAGCACCTATTTTTCGTTTAAACATAATTTTTACCCCTTCCAATTATTAAGTATTGTATTTCGTAAATTGTTAAAACAAATGATCCTTTTGAGTTAAATAGCTTTGTTGATGTTTTCAGGTTCGGAGTTATTCTTGAATTTTTCATTAATAAAGAGCTAATGCTATAGCGGTATATATCTACAGCTGGTAATTAATACTAAAACAATTTAACATTTTATGAACTTAGTTTCAAGATGAGAAACGTCATTAATTGCGATTACTAAAGTCATTACAATCAATGACGTTTTTCACTTGACAAAACAATTTTGTCAATAAGTTGTTTGTGCAGATACTTTTATAGTCAGTGCACATTGTCGCTGTTAGCATCAATTGGGTATAACTCACTATGGAAAAAACTGAATTTCCGCAGTTTCATAATTTAAATGTGAAAATTCCAGACTTTTCAGCTGTTTTGGTAGTTTTTGAGCTGAAATGACTTGAAATCCGAATTGATATATAATATAAAAGTGCTATAATGAATATATAGAAGTGATATCAAAATAATATCATTATTGAAAAGAGGCGGGTAATATGAAAGAAAAAATTAAAGAAGTTAAGCCAGGGTTTACATTGTTTATTGCAAATATGCTTATGCTTGCAATATCTCTATTTTTGATAATATGGGGCATTATCGAAACAGCAAATCATCCATCTGTAATACCAGTTGCATCAATAATTTCGGGATCGATTTTATTAATTATATGGTTTATCTTTATAAACGGATTTTTTACTTTGCAGCCAAACGAAGCAGCAGTTCTTATTTTGTTTGGTGAATACAAGGGAACGGTAAAAAAGTCCGGATGGTACTTTACAAATCCATTCTACACAAAAAAGAAAATTTCTCTCCGTTCAAGAAACATAAATGGTGAAAAACTCAAGGTAAATGATGAAGCTGGAAATCCTATCGAAATTGCGGCAGTAATAGTTTGGCGGGTAGAAAACACATTTCAGGCAGTGTTTGATGTTGAAAACTATATTGACTATGTAAAGGTACAGAGTGAATCTGCCATAAGACACTTAGCAGGTATGTATCCATATGACATAACGGATCAGGAACATAACATTTCATTAAGAGGCAGCAGCGAAGAGATAGCAGAGGCGTTAAAAATAGAGCTCCAGGAAAGATTGGGGAAAGCTGGTGTTGTAGTTGAGGAAGCAAGACTAAGCCACCTTGCATACTCACCTGAAATTGCAGCTGCAATGCTCCAACGACAGCAGGCTTCAGCAATAATATCTGCAAGACAGAAAATTGTTGAAGGTGCAGTAGGAATGGTTCAAATGGCTCTTACCAAGTTAAGTGAAGATGGAATAGTAGAACTTGATGAAGAGAGAAAAGCAGCAATGGTAAGCAACTTATTGGTAGTGTTATGCGGTGAAAGATCAACACAGCCGGTTATAAATACAGGCACACTTCATAATTAAAGGTGTGAGTGATAATGGCAGAGAAAAAAACTGTTCTATTAAGACTAAACCCTAAAACATGGGAAGAGCTTAGCTGTTGGGCTGAAGATGAATTTAGATCAATAAACGGTCAAATTGAGTACATTTTACACGATGCAATACAAAAAAGAAAAAAGGCTAAGCCTTCTCAAAAGGATGAGTCAAACGATAACCCTGATAACGTGTGAAATATACTTTGAGCATGATTTAAAAAAATTGCATTCCAATATTAAGGTTCGGGAATAGATAGAGATTTCCGAACCTTAATTATTTGGGGAAGTTTTGAAGCGTGTACAAATAACTAAGGAAAAGCTTTCTATAGGGGGTGAATTTATAGCATTATTATATTATAATTATGTATAGGGGCATTATTTGGAAAATGTATTTTTGGGATAAAGAGGTGATAGCTTGGATAAGAAGCACGAAAAGCAAGTCATGGATCAATTATTTGATGAAATGAAAAAGGGACAAGTAAGAACTTATAGTGAGATGCAGCAGAGAAAAGCTGAACTTATGAATGAAAACCAAAGCCCAGATTGTGTTATTAAAGTGAAAAATACTAACAAGCTTTTACCTAAAATTATTTCTATTGTTTTAATTTTTATTTGTGTGGTATTTGCTGTTAATTTCTTTAGCGGACTTAGGATGCCAGTAACTCAAACCTCCTATAATAGTTTTAGTGCACAGAATGATCCGACACAGACTGATACTACAGGACGCAGTTTTTCTGTTACGACCTTATGGAAAAAGTGGTACATAACTCCTGTTGCTGATTATAAGATTGTTGCAAAGGTTAAAAGCAAGCATCATATTAATTTCTTTCAGGATGATGCGTCTTTGCTGGGTAAATACGATTTGGCGTTAGCATGGGGTGAACTTGTTAAGCCTGAGTATGATGAATATATTAAGTATTTTCAGGCGGGAAGACGCTATACGGTAACTAGTTCTAGTGACTGCCCATTAAATATGGATTATATATCAACCCATTCTGCAAATAATCATATAATTGCAGCCAATAATGGTGTTCTCAGAGGTGTAAGGAATATCAAAAAAGAAGATATTGTTTATATGGAAGGATACCTGGTAAATGCGTTCAGGAAGGGAAGTGGAAATAACGGTTATTTTACATGGGAAACCAGTTTAGTTAGAAATGATAATTCCTATGATGGTGGTTGTGAAGTGTTTTATTTAAAAAAGCTTCAAATTGGAAGTAAAACTTATGAATAAGAGAAAAAAAGATGGTTCACATCCTCTTGGAATGATAAACTATCCGTTTTTATAAATAAGGAAATTTCTTCAGCCAAATATTGATATAACAATATTTGGCTATTATGCCTTTTTCTCTTTTAACAAGAATATTTCCTTCTCAGTTTCCATTTCTTTATGAAGAAGAAAACGAATATTGTCACTTATAGCATTTAAATTTTGTCTGGTTTCAGTTCGAAACTCAGTTAATTCTGCAGTTTGATCATATACTGCATCTAATTTTTTTTCTATTCGTGCTTGACCTTCTGCAAACTGCTCTTGATTTTTAGCAAACTGCTCTTGATTTTTAACGAGTAGCTCTTGATTTTTTTCAAGATCGCTGACTTTATTATTGAGTACCTTTAATTCTGTAAGTATTTGATTTAAAACCTGTTCCATAATACCACCCTTCCAAAATAACTAAACACAACTCACTACTAAATAATATTATACTACATTTACCTTGTAAATAGTCAACCTCTTTATAATAATGACAATAAATTATGTTCCGGTGATTCTGCTTGAAGCTTTTGTTTTATTGCAGTACATTTTATCAGAACATCTCTATTATGTATTATCTGAAGTTTTTCAAAAAGTAGTTTGCTGTTAACACGTTTGAAGGGGATTTGAGTGCTTACACCTAAAGCTTTTATTGCATTAGCGTTTTCTGTTTGTTCTGCCATCCTATAACAAATCAACTGCGGAATACCTGCCTTTAAGGCTTCATAACAGGTTCCTATACCACCATGATGTACAATAGCACAGCATTTATCCAGCAAAAGTTCAAGCGGTAGGTATTGGGCGTGGATAATATTGTCGGGCAGATTCTCAGGTAGCGCATCTTTGAACTTTGTGAGAAATATTCCTGGCTTTGATAACTTTTCGAGAGCCAGTACCGCTTCGCTAAAGAAGTTTTTATTGTCTTGAAACGCTGTGCCAGGAGTAAATAAAATCGGTTTTTCATGCTTTTCAAGAAAAGTTACAATATTATCCGGAAGCTTATTATCTTCTTTAAGCGATTTCGGAAAGCCAACAAAGTCAACCTTCAAATCTCCTGATAATTTGAAATTTAAAAGCCAGTCGGGAAATAGGTTCCAATTTATACCGTCAAACATCCACTCAGCACTGCTCTTTTTTAATGACTGCAGTTCAAATTCACTTCTGATATTATTTATCGGTTTTCCAAGAAGTTGATTGTCTATAAATTTATTTATTACTTTTACAACCTTGTTCTCAATTAGTGTTGAAAAACTGTCTACTGCCTTGAAGGTCCTTAGCCAGTGAGGAGAAAGATTAATATTTATATTTTTGATTTTTAGTTTTTCTGCTGCAATTTTTGCACCATACACACAAAAATGATTCAATATTATTGTGTCAGAGGTTTTTAACCTGTCTACAATATTGTATATATCTTTTGAAGGCTTCAAATACAAGTAATCAAAAAGCCTTCTTACAGTTTTAACACCTTCACCTTTATCCTTAAATTTGTTTCCGGTTTTTATAGGTGGGGTAGTTGCGATGGTGTAATCATCAACTGTACCTATAGGATGGAATTCAAACCCTTCCGCTGTAACCATTTCTTCATAATATGGGTTTGTTAGAAATACTACAGTATGACCAGCTTTAGAGAATATTCTTCCCATCCAAATGAATGGATTGATATCACCGACACTACCTAATGTTATAAGGATTATTTTCATTAAACATCACATCCTATCTTCTTATTTTAATTTAAGGAATTCAACTATTCTATCACTTAACCAACAAGCCACTTTTCTGCAGCTTCTCTTGTTTCGAATATCCTGAAATTATTATTTTTATTAGCTTCATAGGCCATTTCTTTAAACCGGCCCTTTAAAATTGAACTATCCTGAATTAGAATAGCTGCTTTTACACGGTAGTTTGCAAACTTTTGCAGTATTTTTCCGGCTATTCCGGTTTTGAGCTTGAAAAAGTCTTCCGATAATGCGGAATAATTTACCAATAACATGTTTGTATCAGCTTCGCCACATAAAGCAATTAGGTCAACCGCATCTTGTTCTGTGCTTAATGGATCGGAAGCAGAAAGAAGTTCTAAATATTTTTTGTCTCCGTTTTTTATAATATTATAGTTCATTTTACCCTCCTCATTAATTGCATTTTCAAAAAGGTCATGACGCAGCTGCTCAACCCATTCCAATTCATTTTTATAGGATGATATGATATTTTTTGAGATCATATTCCATAGAAGAATTTCACGAGGGCTTCTGTCGGGTGAATTAAGATTTCGTTTGCTTTTTTCCTGATTTAAAACTAATTGAAGCTTTAATTCGTTTTCGTAATTGGACAGCAGCTCATTTAGTTCCTTGTCGTTGAGCAGATCGGACCAGGCAAGTTGGATTAAAAAAGTCTTTTTGAACTCAGGAGCTTCCGGTGTTGACTTAACCCATTCTTTTAATTCAGAAATTCCTTCTGTTGTTATAGTATATATCTTTTTTGATGGCGAGCTTTCCTGATGAATAACTTCATTGACAACCAAACCTTCATCCTGTAACTGAATCAGAGTTTTATAGATCTGGTTGTTATTACCGGACCAATACATGCTTGATGATTCCTCAAAGAATTTTTTTAATTCATATCCCGTAGATGGTTTCCAGCTAAGTATTCCAAGTATTGCAAATTTGATAGACATTTAAAACACCTCCGTATTTCATTAACATATGTTAATTGTAACATATGTTAATGAAATGGTAAATACTTTTGTGAAGAAAAGTTAAACGTTTCTTGAGCATTATAAGCCAGTAAGGTTTATTGATTTAATTGGAAATTGTGATAGAATTATTGTTAAAGTATAAGGATTTACTGTAAGTATAAATGACTCAATTTAACGTATTTACACAAGATGAAATTTAAAAGTTGTTTGACTGGTTGATTACACAATTAGAAAGTATAAGAATATAATAGGCTAGAGTGGGCTGCAAATGTTATTTTATAAGTCGAGGTGAAAATATGAATCAACAAATAAAGCCAGTTGGATTATTGAAGTCTATAGTTTTTTTCGGGATACCGGGCATATTGTTATATCTATCAATGTATTATCTTGTACCATCAATTATAAGTTACGGAATCAATGAAGCGCTTGGAGTATTAGGCTCCATGTGGATTATAACCATACCACTAATATTTGTAGGTTTACTCTTATACAAACGTGAGTGTGATAGCATTAGCTTTAGAGGATATTTTCAATTTTTTAGTTTTAAGAAAATTAAGAAAAGTGATATAAAGTACATTGTAATAGGAATATTGGTTTGTATTGTATCAGAAGCTGCGTTAGAACCATTAGGCATATTCTTTGCAAAATCTCCTATATTAGCACCACCCCAATATTTGTCTCCGCCGTTTAATCCTCTTAAAGAATTCACTCTGCCCATCGAGGTGTTTATGGGGGTACCACTGAAGGGTAATTGGTTATTTCTGATTGTTTTCATACCTTTGCATTTAATTGCAATGCTTGGGGAAGAAGTAATCTGGCGAGGTTATTTATTGCCTCGTCAGGAAAAGAAATATGGTAATTGGGCTTGGGTAATAAACGGCATATTGTGGGCTTGGCTAATGCATTGTTGTTTGAAATGGAATTTCATAAGTATGCTACCAAGTATGTTAATTACCCCATTTATGGCACTGAAAACAAAAAATACTACTGTTTCTTATCTTATTCATGTAGTTCCAAACATGATGGTATGGGTTATTATTTTAATAGGTATAATGGGGATTTAGTTGGGATCGTGTGATTTTGAAGATAAAATAGGAGAGATTTATCTTTTGAGATGAAATAAAGGATGGGGAATGATGAAAGGGAAAAAATTAAGTCCTATAGTGGTTATTGGAGGTTCGGGTCTTTTAGCAATTATTATTCTATTTGGAATTTTAATTGCAGCGTTTATACCTTCTGAAAGCATAAAAAATATTAATATAAAAGATGAAAACATAATTCAGACCTTTGAAAAAGAATTTTATGTTGAATTAGTAGAAGGTTCTTCGATACTTAATATGGGTATGACGAAATTATCAGGTTTCTCGCCTGATGGACCTTCAATATCTTATTATTCTAAGATTGTGATACCTGAAAGCAAATTAGATGAGTTTAAGATAAATAACAATAGTCGAATATCACAGTATCCAATAGATGAAGAAACTTTTGAATTTTTTATGCAAGTTAAAAAAAAGTTTAGTTGGTGGGATTTCAAATTTGAAGAGGTGGAGTTTTATTCACGGGTAGGGCAAACATCAACGGAAATTATATATTGCAAACCTCAGAATGGTAATGTAACAATTTTTATTCGGAGTTAAGCATTTTTGTATAAAATTGTTTGACTTTCTAAAGATTAATATAACCCCCATTTATGATTACGAAGGATACAATATGAAAATAAAAAAGGTACTAAAAATCATCATATTGACTGCTATTTTTGTTATATCAATTTATGTTTTTATCCCGTGGGTATTTATAAATGATATTTCAACAAAAGAAGCTGATATAGGTATTAATAATACAATATCTGGGGGATTAAAGACAGCAATTTCCTCTTATATTGTTGATACAGAAGATTATGATTTGACGTTTGATGGGAAGTCGACAAAAAGTGTTGGTGACATTATTTTTAACCTTGATAAGTTAGACTATATTGATCTTGAGAGTTATGAGCCTAGTAAACATCGTATATTTGGTTTATTTAAAGTAGATAACCTTGGATGGAGAATAATTGTTAATAAAGAAACCTGTGATGTTGACGTTTTGGTTAGCGAAAAAGATGAACTAATATTCACGGAATAAGGTGATTTTGGTGGGGATTGTTTTATATTGGTCCTGTTGCGTATTTTACAATAAAATTCTCATATTAAACTATGCTGTTCAAAACACCATTTTTTTATAAGAATTTGAAGAACTAAAAATGCTTTCGATGAAGAAAAGTTACATTTTGAGAAACGGTAAGTTGACTATCAGGGGAAAATATGATTACAATTAAATATGCTATTTTGGCTGAAATGGTTAATTGGCAGTCAAAGAGTATGAACTTGAATTTGTATGCAAGAGGTTTAGCACAACCGCTTATAACTCAAGGTGTGTTAAAAAGAATTAAAACTTTTTTACCAGAACCACAAATTAGAAATTATTTTGGCAATATAAATAGTATTAACCTTGAACAAATTCAAATATTGCAGTCAAAAAACCAAAACCTCATCAAACAGCGTGACTTGCTGCTTCCGCGTCTGATGAGCGGAAACTGGAGGTGTGAGATGGGAAATAAAATTATTTTATATACCTCAGACAACGTGAATGTTTGCATAAATGTAATATTTAAGGATGAAACCTTCTGGCTAACACAAAAAGCTTTAGGTGAACTTTTTGGAGTAGATAGAAGCGTAATTACCAAACATTTAAGGAATATTTTTTCCGAAGATGAATTGGATGAAAAAGCAGTATGTGCAAAAATTGCACATACTGCTGAAGACGGAAAAACATACAATACACTCCATTACAACCTTGATGCAATCATTGCTGTAGGTTACAGGGTGAACTCAAAGGAAGCCACACGCTTTAGGAAATGGGCAACACAAACCTTGAAGGAATACATAGTGAAAGGTTTTGCCATTAACGATGACCTGATGAAAAACGGCAGAGCTTTTGGCAAGGATTACTTTGATGAATTACTGGAAAAAATCCGGGAAATTCGTGCCAGCGAACGGAGAGCTTATCAGAAAATTGCAGATGTTTTTGAACAATGCAGCTATGATTATGATAAAAAAAGTGAGACTACCAAAGCCTTTTATGCCTTTGTACAAAATAAACTTCATTATGCAATAACGGGAAAAACAGCGGCAGAACTTATAATGGAAAGGGCAAACAGTGAGCTTCCAACAATGGGATTGACTACCTGGAAAAACTCTCCCGATGGAAAAATACTTAAAAGTGATATTTCAATTGCCAAGAACTATCTTAACGAAAAAGAACTGTCCAAAATGAACAGGATTGTAACAATGTTTATTGATTATGCTGAAATGCAGGCGGAAGATGGAATATTGATGAGTATGCAGGATTGGGTGGGCGAAACTAACAGGTTTCTTGAAAACAACCGCAGGAAAGTGCTTGACGGAAAAGGATGCATCAGCCACGAGGAAGCTTTAGCCAAGGCAAGCGAAGAGTATGATAAATTCAGAGTAAGACAGGATCAAGAATATGTTTCTCAGTTTGATAAAGAAATGGAAAGGTATTTAAAAGGAGAAAACTAGACTTCGGGGTTATATGCATATGCCAAGAATCATCACAGAGAACATGATTGAGCAGGCAGCCATCAAGCAACTTGTTGAAATATTAAATGTTTTACTGCTGAAAAGGGGATACTTCCCGACGGTATAGGCAGGGAAAATAAAAAGCTGGTGCTTTATGACATACTTTTAGGAATTATTAACTGCTCAGAACAGGCATAAAGGTTGACTATGAGCTGAACGGCAAAAAAGAAAGTAACCTTCTTAATATCATTGATTATAAAAATGCGTGTAATAATGATTTTACCCTTGCTTCACAAATGTGGATCAAAGGAGAGGTTCATTGGCGAAGACCGGATTTGATTATATTTATAAATGGCCTGCCCCTTGTTTTCATCGAACTGAAAAATTCAAACATATTGGTAAAAACCGCATATGATAAGAATTTGACGTATTATCTCGAGGTATTAACCAAGGAGAATTTTTGCTAACTAAACCAACCGACTTAGAGGTGTTAGCTAATAAGGCAATTTCGACATAGAAATGGAGATATAGACATGGAGAAAATTAATGAGTTTGTAAAAAATGAATTGTCAGGCTGGAAGCTATGGGAGATTCTATGGATTGCTATATCTACCGTTACAATTCTAGCACTTTCTATATACTGGAAGGAAGGTCTGGTTGGAATAATTTCCGCAATTACCGGGGTGGTCTGTGTTGTAATGACCGGAAAAGGGAAAGTTTCATCTTACATATTTGGTATGGTTAATACAGTGCTATATGCTTATATTGCTTATGGAGCAAAGTATTATGGGGAAGTAATGCTCAATCTTTTATACTATGTTCCGATGAATGTAGTTGGTTGGGTGATGTGGAATAAGCATATTAGTGCAGAGACAAAAGAAGTTGAAAAGAAGCAAATGTCAGGCAAATGGAGGATTATCGCCTTTGCAGGGTCTGCTATAGGTGTTTACTTTTATGGACTGGTTTTAAAGAGAATGGGTGGAAATCTTCCTTTTACCGATAGTTTAACTGCAGTACTTTCTATTGTTGCACAAATTCTATGTGTAAAGAGATTTATGGAACAGTGGGTGCTCTGGATTATTATTGATGTAGTTACGGTAATCATGTGGATTATGGCGTTTTTTACCGGTGGAGAGAGCGTTGCAACATTAATTATGTGGAGCGTTTATCTATTAAATGCTGTGTTCATGTTTGTTAAGTGGAATAGGGAAAGCAGGAGGGTTGAAGCAAATGTATAACGTAGGGATATACGGAGGATCTTTTAATCCTCTGCATCAAGGACATATCAGGTGTATAATTGAAGCCGCAAATCAGTGCAGGGAGCTGCACGTTATTATCAGCTGCGGTATAAACCGGAATGAGATTGAGCCGAGAATAAGGTATCGGTGGATTTACCAGGTGACAAAACATATTGGGAATGTAAGCATACACTTTCTTGAGGATGATGCAACAGCAAAAGTTGCTTATACTAAAGAGTATTGGCATCGCGATGCTAAGAAAGTAAAAAGTATGATAGGGAAACCAATTGATGTGGTTTTTTGTGGAAGTGACTATGATGAAAATAGTTATTGGAAGCAGTGCTATGAAGAGAGTGAGCTTTATATCATCGAACGGAACGGAATTAGTTCGACAGAGGTTCGAAAGAATCCTTACGCTCATTGGGATAGTATTCCAAACGTTGTGAAACCGTACTTCACTAAAAAGGTACTGCTTATTGGCGGGGAAAGCACTGGAAAATCAACGCTTACTATTAATTTGGCAAATTATTATAATACTAATTATATTGACGAAGCTGGAAGAGAAATTTCTGAGCGTTCAGGGACAGATTTACTGATGATTTCGAGTGATTTTACGGATATCCTGTTGACTCACAAAATGAATGAAATAGAGGCAATTAAACATAGTAACAAAGTTTTATTTGTTGACACGGATTGTTTGATTACAAGGTTCTATATTGATTTCCTGGATGATCCGCAAAATGAAAAACAGAAGAATAAGTCACTAGCTGATGCAATTTCAGATTTAAACCATTATGATCTGGTCTTTTATTTAGAGCCTGATGTGGAATTTGTTCAAGATGGTGATAGAAGTGAAGTGATAGCTTCCGACAGAGAAAAGTATGGAAATCAGATAAAGCATTTATTTGATGAGCGAGGTATAGAGTATATCAGTGTTCGTGGAAATTACCAGGAACGTTTTATTAGTGTGACCTCAGAGGTCGATAAATTGCTCAATGGATTAAAGTGAACTAAAAAACTTTTTCATAAGAATTTGAAGAACTAGAAATGCTTTTGATGAAGATAAGTTAAACTTTGGAGATTAGCAAGTTGACTATCATGGGAAAATATGATTACAATTGAATATGCAATTTGGCAGTTGGGGAGGAACTCTATGTCAGAAATCAAGTTTATACTATTTGATTGTATGGAAACTATCGTAGATGTTTTAAAACTACCTGACGTAAGGATGTATTCCGCGTTTGCGTATCATGGAAGCGGATATGAAGATTTGTGGAATGATTTTGATTCCTTTGTGAGTGATTTTGCAAGAGTAAAATCCGAAATGGAGAAAGCCAGACAAAAGTATGAAGAATATAATCTTTTTGATAGATTCAGACTTATGGTCAATCAAAAACTTACTGATGAAAATCAGATAGAAAAAGCTGTAGATGCAATTTCTGCTAACTACTGGAAAAATTATAAGGCTAATTGCTATGTAGCTGACGATGTTAAAGCTGCTTTGGCAGACTTGCACTCAAAGTTTAAGTGTGGCATAGTATCTAACTTCATGGTGGTCGGTGGTATTGAAGAATTGCTTGAAATTCATGGTATAGATAAATATTTTGATTTCGTTGTAACATCGGTAAACATTGGATGGAGAAAACCGTGTAAGGAAATATATGATGCAACATTAGCATTGGCAAGAGTACCGAAGGAACAGATTCTATTCGTAGGAGACGATTATGTATGTGATTATGTAGGAACGACGAGTTATGGGTTTAATGCGGTTTTATTGGATAAGGAAAATGTTAATAAAAACGCAGACAGAAAGGTGCAAAGTATAAAAGAATTATTAGAAATAATTTAATGCAGGAGGGTTATTATGGGAACAAGTTTAGTAATTATTGTTATTGCGTTGGCTGTTATATTTGCAGTGATATTTTCAAAAAACAGTTCAAGAAGCAGCGGATTTAATGGTTATAGTGATAACAATTCGACATTTTTCGGAATTGATAATAATACTGGTGACAATTCTAATTTTGACAATGATTCAAATGATGGCAATGATGGAAACGACTGCGATTGTGGCGATGACTGTAGTTGTGATAATGACTGCGGTAGTGATTGCGATTGCGATTGTGATTGCGGATCAGATGATTAGGATTGGTAGATAATTATTGCTGCCAATAAACAAAGTGGCTGTCCTATTGTGTGAACTAAATATAGAAAGGGACAAATTTGGTTTGGTTAATTTGTCTCTTTTTTATATTTACAATATACCTCAAAGTGGTAAAATGTTAGTATAGTGTAAAGGAATATATAAAAAGTTCAAAATTATAAATCAATTCAACAAAAATTCAATAAAAATTCAAGTTAAATTCAATTTATATTCAATAAAAATTCAATAAAAATTCAAGTTCTATTCCACTTAATGTAGTAATAACCCTATATAATCATGTAATAGGGAGCGAATTTGTTATCTTTAAAGTTCGTTGTCACTAGGGATTTAAAAGTGTTAGTTGCCTTACATATGATAAACAATTTACGAAAGAAGGAAATACTATGCTTTATGAATACCGCATAATAATAGGAGAGTTGGAATATCCGTACTATCTTTCTGATAATACCGAAGACTTTATTGAAAAGTTAAAAAAGATTGGAATTAACTCAGCTTTTATAGTATTTGACGATGCGATAAATGTGGATTATGTAACCGGATTAAAAAAGCTGGTGCAAAAAGAAATTAGTTGTGAGGTTGTAAGTGTAAAAGTCAGTGAGAAGTATAAAAGTCTTAAAGAAGTTGAATTAATCTCGGAGCGTTTACTGGAGCTTGGCATTAATAGAAAGTCATGCATAGTTGCAGTTGGCGGTGGGGTTCTTGGGAATATTGCAGGACTTGTGGCAGGATTATTGTTCAGAGGAATAAAACTTATCCATATTCCTACTACGGTGATGGCAGCAACAGACTCCGTATTATCATTAAAGCAGGCAGTTAATACTCGCCTTGGCAAAAATCTTTTAGGTATGTTTTATAAACCTGAAATGATTTTTACAGATCATACAAGTCTTTTGAGCCTTTCGAAACGTGATTATAATGCAGGTCTGGCTGAATTGGTAAAAAATCTTGTTTCGGTTATTCCGCAGCAAATACCTGAATTATATGAAATCCTCAATGATAGGGTCGAGTATACATTTGATGAATTTAACCTGTTCCTGGATTTATCAATTAAAGCTAAGTGCAGCCTTTTAAAAAGAGACATGTACGAGAAGAAAGAGGCTCTTGTATTTGAATATGGACATACAGTCGGACATGCTGTTGAATTCCTTTCAAAGGGTGAAATTAAGCATGGAGAGGGAGTTGCTTTCGGCTTGATGGTTGAAAGTGAGATAAGCCATGAATTGGGATATCTTAAAGAAAATGAAGTAGATATTCACTACAAACTTTTAGAAAAGATTGGTATCATAAACCAGCTTTCTAATGTAGAAGCATACACAAAAGATGAGATCTGGAATGTTATGAGACATGATAATAAACGGGGGTACATAACTGAAAATGATGGTTCTGTTCCTATGGTCCTGCTAAAATCACTCGGAAAGTGCTGCGGAGAGGACACCAACTATATCAAACTTGTTCCAAAACCTGTTTTTGAGAAGAGTATAAAGAAAGTAGCCGATAGGCTGCGGAATTCAAGCAGGATATTCAGCAAGATAGACTAAATTAGGGGATGTAGGCAAATGGAACAGTATAGTAATTTGACTGATTTAATTTTAAATAAGGATGGCAATAAGGGTATTACATTCATTGGTGGAGAACACGATGAGGTATACGTCTCATATAAAGAAGTGTATGAAAAATCATTGGAAGTTCTGTACAATTTGCAGGCTAAAGGCATTCAGAGAGGCAACGAGCTGGTTTTTCAAATTGAGAATAACTTCGAGTTTGTTTTGTGTTTCTGGGCATGTATACTTGGAGGGATAATTCCTGTTCCAGTAACAGTTGGGAACAACCATGAGCACAGACAAAAATTATTAAAAATATTGGATATATTAAATAATCCTTATCTTCTTACCGATGATAAGGGGTCAAAAGTTCTTCAGAAGTTGTTGGAGGATGGCTTGAGCGAGGACAAAATCACAGTAGTCGCTCAAAGATTAGTTTTAGTAGAAGACATGATGGAAGTTCATGGTACTGGAGTTGTTTACAAACCCTTACGGGAGGATATTGCCTTTATACAATTTTCATCAGGTTCAACCGGTGATCCGAAGGGTGTAGTACTTACTCATCACAACCTGTTAACCAATATTGACGGGATCATTTCAGGGATGGCTGTAACTATAGAAGATAGTGCTCTCAGCTGGATGCCGTTAACTCATGATATGGGACTAATAGGATTTCACTTGTCACCTTTGGCAGCCGGTATAAACCAATACATAATGCCAACAGCTCTGTTTATCCGCCATCCGGTTCTATGGTTAAAAAAGGCTAATGAACACAGAATAAATCTTCTCTCATCACCTAATTTCGGGTTCAAATACTTCCTCGAATTTTACAAACCTGAAATAGCAAGTGATTGGGATCTTTCTTGTGTAAGGTTGATAGTTAATGGAGCTGAACCTATATCAGTGGACTTATGCAAAAGGTTCTTAAATCAGATGAAAGACCCTGGCGTCAAATCCAACGTAATGTTCAATGTTTTTGGAATGGCGGAAGCAAGCCTGGCAGTGACATTTCCACCGATTAATGAGGAAATTGCATCCATAAAGCTTGAACGTGAATTCCTGTTTATTGGAGACAGCATAAAAGAAGTGAACAATAGCTGTGACACAAATTGGGTAGAGTTTGCTGACCTTGGCTGCCCGGTAAAGGGTTGCTCCGTAAGGATTTGTGCTGATCAAGGCTGTGTATTGGGTGAAAACAAGGTAGGTAATATTGAAATATATGGCGAGAATGTGACTTCAGGTTACTATAATAACCCGGAAGCTACATTAAACACTATCAGGGCTGATGGCTGGCTGAATACTGGGGATCTTGGATTTTTGAGAAACGGAAGGTTGATAGTTACAGGAAGGGCTAAGGATGTAATATTTGTAAACGGACAGAACTATTATGCACATGACGTGGAAAGAGTATCGGAGCAGGTTGAAGGTATAGAACTTGGCAGGGTGGTTGCTTGTGGTGTGTTTAATTCTGTTGCACAAAAAGATGACATAATAATTTTAGTTTTATATAAAAAGAAGCTTATAAATTTTGTTGAATTGGCAGTTAGTTTAAAAAAGCATATATTTAGCAAGATGGGGCTAGAGGTTGCACATATAATCCCCGTAAGGGATATTCCGAAAACGACAAGCGGAA
This sequence comes from Acetivibrio cellulolyticus CD2, assembly GCF_000179595.2. Lineage (NCBI taxonomy): Bacteria > Bacillati > Bacillota > Clostridia > Acetivibrionales > Acetivibrionaceae > Acetivibrio > Acetivibrio cellulolyticus. Next base: position 748,789 of record NZ_JH556658.1, read on the forward strand.
AGATTCAAAGATATAAGATGGCGGAGTTGTATAAAAAGGGTGAGTATGACTTATCAATTAAAGAACTTGAAATGCTTTTAAATGAGTACGAAGCCAGTCAGGTTACAGATACTCCGCACAATGGCACTGAAGAAAAACTTGCTGGGATTTGCCGAGAGGTATTGCATGTTAATAATATCGGTAGGAATGATAATCTATTTGAGCAAGGTGGGGACTCGCTAAAGGCTTCAATACTAGCTTCTAAAATTCATAAACATTTTAGTGTAGAGATTGCTTTAGAAGACCTGTTCATGTTTCCAACGATCAGGGAACTTGCAGAATTTGTGGATACGGCAGAAAAAAGTGAATATATTGAGATTCTGCCTGCAAAAGAGAATACATATTATGCAGTATCTCCCGCGCAGAAGAGAGTTTATGCCCTAGATAGGATTGAGGGTTCCGGAACAAGCTATAACATTCCGGTAGCAATGATGATAGAAGGCCCTCTTGATGTTCTGAAGGTTGAGGATGTTTTTAGGGCCTTGGTACAGAGACATGAGACTCTCCGTACTTCCTTTGAGGTGATAGATGGACAGCCTGTTCAAAGGGTACACGAACAGGTGGATTTTAATATGGAAATGCTTTATATAAACGAGCCGGAAGTCAGTGAAGCTGATTTAAGAGAAAAAATAGACGAGCTAGCCGGAAATTTCATAAAGCCCTTTGATTTGTCAAAAGCACCACTGATAAGAGTTGGACTTGTCAGGATATCTGAGAAAAAGCATATGTTGATGCTTGATATGCACCATATCATATCGGATGGAACGTCAATGGGTATTATGGTAAATGAATTTGTGAGCTTATTTAGGGGAGAAAAACTACAAAAATTAAGTGTGCAGTACAAGGACTATGCGCAATGGAAACAAGATAGCCTAATCAAGGGAAGCTCAAAGAAAGCGGAAGAATACTGGTTAAGTAAGTTCTCTGGTGAAATTCCGGTACTTTCTATGCCTTTGGATTTTCAAAGGCCAGCTGTGAGAAGCTTTGAGGGCGATAGAATAAGATTCGGTTTTGACAAAGTGCTAAAAGATAAGCTTAAAAAATTTGCATCATCAAAAGGTATAAGCCTTTATACGCTGCTTTTGGCTGCATACAATGTTCTGTTGTCAAAATATTGCGGACAGGATGATATCGTTGTCGGCTCTCCTGTAGCGGGAAGAAGCCACCCTGATTTGGAAAACATTATTGGTATGTTTGTAAATACAATCCCTTTTAGAAATTTTCCAACAGCTAGTAAAACTTTCGCTTGTTTTCTTGAAGAAGTAGGAAAAGAAACATTAAAGGTATTTGAAAATCAAGACTACCAGTTCGACTGGCTTTTGGAAAAACTGAATATTAAAAGGGATATGAGCAGAAATCCGCTTTTTGATACTATGTTTGTGCTTCAGAACATGGAAATACCTGAATTCACAATCGAAGGCTTACGTTTTACAAATTATGAAGTAAACAACAAAGCAGCAAAATTTGATATTACACTTGAAGCTACGGAAAATCAGGAGGGTATAGAGTTTAACCTTGAATATTGTACGATGATTTTTAAGAGAGAGACAATGGAAAGGTTTGCACGGCATTTTGAAAGTATCATTAAACAGGTTGTTGAAAATCCGGAAATAGAAATTTCATTAATTGAAATACTGACAAAAGACGAGAAAAAACAGATTCTATCAGATTTCAATAACACAAAGTGTGAATATCCAATGAATAAGACTATAGGCCGGGTGTTTGAAGAACAGGTTGAAAAGACTCCTGACAGTACTGCGATAATCTTTGAAAATGAGAAACTGACATACAGTGAACTGAACAAAAGAGCGAACTCACTTGCCAGAGTATTGAGAGAGCATGGCGTTAAGGGTGACAGCATAGTTGCAATAATGCTTGAGCGCTCAATAGAAATGATGGTTGGAATACTCGCAGTCCTAAAGGCAGGCGGGGCCTATCTTCCGATAAGCCCTGAATATCCTGACGAAAGAGTCAGGTTTATGCTAGAGGACAGCGGTGCCAATATACTTTTGACAAAGAACAATGCTTATGGCGTACAGTTGGCAGATGAAGGTGAAATTGCTTGCAAAGTCACTGTTTTAGACCTTTATGATGAGGCTCTATATAGTGCAGAGACTTCAAACTTAGAGGAGATAAATACATCAAGAAACCTGGCATACGTGATATACACATCAGGCTCTACAGGAAAGCCAAAAGGAGCTATGATAGAGCATTATTCCGTGATAAACAGAATCAACTGGATGCATAAAAAGTATCCAATAGGAGAAAAAGACGTAATACTTCAAAAAACACCTTATACCTTTGATGTGTCGGTGTGGGAACTGTTCTGGTGGTTTTTTGCAGGAGCAAAGGTCTGTTTCCTCGTACCGGGAGGAGAGAAGGACCCAGGTGCAATAACTGAGGCAATAGAAAAGAATAAAATAACGACAATGCACTTTGTTCCGTCAATGCTTAACATGTTCTTAGAATATATGGAAAATGAAAAGAATTTGAACAGGATTTCAAGCCTGAGGCAGGTGTTTGCAAGTGGAGAGGCATTAGGAACTAAGCAGGTGCAAAGGTTTAACAGGCATGCGGGACTTAAGTTTGGAACAAAGCTTATAAACCTCTATGGTCCAACCGAGGCAACGGTGGATGTATCGTACTATGATTGCCCTTCTGAAGGTGATATCGAACTAGTACCAATAGGCAAGCCAATAGATAATATAAAGCTTTATATAGTGGACAAACATAACAACCTTCAACCCGTTGGAATACCGGGTGAACTTTGTATTGCAGGTGATGGATTGGCAAGAGGCTATCTCAACAGGCCGGAACTTACGGCAGAAAAGTTTGTTCCAAACCCATTTAATGAGGGCGATAACTTAATCGATTCGAAAATGATGTATAGAACAGGAGACCTTGCAAGGTGGCTTCCTGACGGTAATATAGAGTACCTTGGGAGATTCGATCACCAGGTAAAGGTAAGAGGTTTCCGAATTGAACTTGGGGAGATAGAAGAAGAACTATTAAAACACGAAAGTATAAAAGAGGCAGTGGTAACAGCAAGAAAGGATAAAGACGGCAGCAGCTACCTTTGTGCATATCTGGTATCTGACAGGGAGCTTACACCGGCAGAGCTAAGAGAGCATCTGACAAAGAACCTGCCTGAATACATGGTTCCGTCATATTTTATACGGCTTGAAAAGATGCCTCTTTCTCCAAATGGAAAAGCTGACAGAAAAGCGCTTCCGGAACCGGTTGGCAATGTGACTTCGGGTGTTGAATATATTCCTCCACGTAATGAAATAGAAAATAAAATAGCAATGGTATGGGGAAATGTACTGGAAGTTCCGAAGGTAGGCATTAATGATGACTTTTTTGAACTCGGCGGTGATTCTATAAAAGCAATACAGGTTACATCATTACTGTCGAGGGAAGGTATAGATATAGAAGTAAAAGACATTCTGGTATATCGGACAGTCTCACAAATCTGTCTTAATTCGGACTGTAAAAGTGCCTCAATAGGATATGAACAGGGGATAGTAAAGGGAAGTTTCGGTAAAACTCCGGTAATTAGTTGGTTCTTCAGTAAGGAATTTTGTGTTCCGGATTATTACAATCAATCCGTTTTGCTTGACCTTAAAAAGAATGTTAGCATTGAAAAATTAGAAAGAACTTTTGAAAAGATAATAGAACATCATGATAGTTTAAGAATAAATTACTCAGTTGAGAGCAAAGAACTTTTCTTCAATAATGCGCACTTAAATATGAAATTCAAAGTGGATAGCTTTGATATTTCAGGGTTAAGTCCAAAAGATCAGGAGCGTGAACTGGAAAGTTTAGGTGCGCAACTAAAATCAGGATTTGACATAGCGGGAGGATTGTTGATTAAAGCTGCACTTATAGACTTCGGAGAAAACAATGTAAAGCTGCTTATCACGATTCACCATCTGGCGGTTGACGGTATTTCATGGAGAATAATACTGGAGGATTTATATAGCACGTATAAAGCCTTGGAAGAAGGCAAGGAGATACCTTTGCCGGCTAAAACAGCCTCCATGAAGGAATGGTATGAAAAGTTAGTTGATTTAAGCAAGAGTCAAAAAGTACTTGGGGAAAAAGAATACTGGCTTGGAGTTGATGAAGTGAAATTTGAACTTCCGGCTGATTTTGAAATACAGAACTTTAATTTAGGTCTGGTATCAACGGTAAAAGGAAGTTTGGATAAGGGTGAGACAGCAAAACTTCTGAAAGAAACTAATAAAGCTTATAACACAAGTGTTGAGGAACTCCTTCTTACAGCACTGGCGAAAACAATAAATGAGTGGACTGATCAAAGCAAGATGGTAATTGAAATGGAAAACCACGGAAGAAATGTTGACGGCGTAGATGTTTTAAGAACGGTTGGATGGTTTACAGCCATATATCCTTTAAAGCTTGAGCTTATCAAGGGTAGTTTGGGCGAACAGATAATGGAGATAAAGGAGCAAATAAGGTCAGTTCCTGAAAACGGTATAGGATATGGAATACTTAAATATCTTAGTGGAGCTATACCTGAAAGTGACAGCCTGGTTTGCTCATCTATGCAACCTAAACAGGCTGTTCCGCTAGCGCTGCACTGCTCGCCTATGCAACCTAAGTTGGCAGAAATAAGATTCAACTATTTGGGACGTTTTGACAAGGAAGCAGATAATGATATTTTTGCTTATTCACTACTGAAAAGCGGCAGTGATATATCTTCTGCAAATACTATCACAGCAAAGCTGGAGATAAACTGTATGGTTGTAAATGGTTCCTTTGAATTGGATATAAATTTCAGCAATAAAATGTTTAAGGAAGAGACGATATTGGATTTTAGAGATAAATACTTCAAGAATCTGAAAGATATAATTTGTTTTACTACTACTACCGAAAATGTATTTTTTACACCATCAGACTTTGAAACACTCGATATTAGACAGGATGATCTGGACGCCCTATTTGATTAGGGGAGGGGGCATTTACATATGATTACTAAAAAGCTTGATAAGAAAAACGTTGAAGATATGCTGGCTCTGACTGCAATGCAGGAAGGGATTCTCTTTCACTATTTAAGCAATCCCGGCAGCAGTCAATATTTTGAACAGCTGAGCATGAGGATCACCGGAATGGTGAGTATAGAACTAATAAAAAAGGCATGGAATTTTGTTGCTCAAAACAATGAAATACTAAGGACGGTTTTCAGGTGGGAGAAGCTTGAAAAGCCTGTTCAAGTTGTACTAAAGGATTATGAAATTCCAGTCAGGGTATATGATTTTTCAGACCTCAGTAAAGATGTGCTTTTAGAACGGATTGAAGAATTAAGGAAGATGGATAGAAAAGAAAATATCGATATTGCTAGTGAACCCTTCAGGATAACTTTAGGCATACTGGGAAATCAGCAGTGTGAGATGATAATATCAAGCCACCACATACTATATGACGGCTGGAGCAATGCTATCCTTATCAAGGAGTTCTTTGAGGCTTACCAGGCATTTTATGAAGGACAGGAGCCTGTAAGGAATGTAAAGAACAAGTACAGGGAGTTTATTAAATGGCATCAAAGTCTTGGACGCATAGGTGAGCAGTGCAGCGGCAGCGAAACGACCAGCCTAGGACGCATAGGCGAGCAGTGTAGCGGCAGCGAAACGACCAGCCAGGATGTAAATGTACCAAAAGACTATTGGAAAAAGTACCTTGAAGGGTTCTACGATAGGACCTTGCTGCCATGGGATAGAAGAAAGCATGGAGATATTGTAAAGGCTGATGTTTACACATATCAATTTCCTGAAAATACTGCCCGAAAGCTCAATGGTTTTGCCAGGGATAGAAAAGTAGCTCCGGCATCAATTCTGTATGCAGCTTGGGGAATTTTGCTTCAAAGATATAACAATACCGACGATGTAATCTTTGGTACGACTATATCGGGAAGGACAGCAAAAATCAAGGGAATTGAAAATATGGCAGGGCTTTTTATAAACACCCCACCTTTAAGGTTAAAATTAAATCCCGGTGAGTGCGTAAATGAGATGCTCGATGGAATTGAAACAAATATCCGGGAAAGAGGACAATTTGAAAATACTCCGCTTATAGATATAAAATCATGCAGCAGCATGGATAGTAAAGAATCACTGTTTGATTCAATAATAGTAATTGAAAATTATCCTCTCGATAAAGAATTGAAAAGCAGGGATGGCATTTTAAAATTGGAATCCTATTCAACCTTCGAGATGACAAATTTTGATATAGCTGTTGCAATCTCGTTATTTGAAGAAATAGAAATAAAGTTCATATATAACGGAGATTTGTTCTATAAGGAAACAATTGAAAGAATGGCAGGTCATTTTGCAAATATAATTGAGAGTATGGTTGCCAACTCAAACCTTGAAGTTTCAAAAATAGATATTCTGTCAAAAGCAGAAAAGTATATGATTCTGGAGAGTTTAAACGACACCTCTTCAAAATATCCTTGTGATTTGACTTTAAGCCAGCTGTTTGAGCAGCAGGTTGAAAATGCGCCGGAGAATATTGCACTTTCCTATGAAGGTAGGGAAATCACCTATAGAGAGTTGAATGAAAGAGCTAACCGTTTTGCAAGATACTTAAGAAAAAAAGGGGTTAAGTCTGAAAGTATTGTAGGCGTTTTACTCGAGAGATCCATAGATATGATGGTTGGTATAATGGGAATTTTGAAGGCAGGTGGGGCATATCTTCCTATAGATCCTGACTATCCGCAAGAAAGAATTGCTTCAATTATCAGTGACTCAGGTACACGCTTTCTGGTTACGGGTATGGAATTGAAACAAAAACTTTTGAGTACAGGTATATTGGAAGGTTCTGCAATAGAGGGTCTTATAATTGATGAACCAGGTAGTGGTTTTGAAAATGAAGATGGCGGAAATATTGAGTGTATAAACAATTCTTCAAGCCCTGCCTACGTTATGTATACATCAGGCTCAACCGGCACGCCGAAGGGTACTGTTACTACACATTACAACATCAGCAGAGTAGTGAAGAATACCAACTATATAGATATTACACACAAGGATACCTTGCTACAGTTGTCAAACTATGCGTTTGACGGCTCTACTTTTGATATTTTCGGGTCTCTTTTGAATGGAGCAAAGCTTGTCCTGGTAAGCAGGCAAACTGTGCTGGATATTATTAAGCTGTCTGGCATTATCGAAGATGAAAAAATAAGTGTTTTCTTTGTAACGACGGCTCTATTTAATACTCTGGCAGACCTTAATGTTGAGTGTTTTAAAAACGTTAGAAAGGTGCTTTTCGGTGGCGAAAGGGTATCGGTGCCACATGTCAGAAAAGTATTGGAATATGTAGGCCCGGGAAGACTGATTCATGTTTATGGACCTACTGAAAGCACTGTTTTTGCGTCATATCATTTTGTAGATAAAATTGAGAGCGACGCAGGGACTATACCTATTGGAAAACCTTTATCAAATACTAAAATCTATATTGTAGATAAGAATAATAATTTACAGCCTTTTGGAGCACCGGGCGAATTATGCATAGCAGGAGACGGACTGGCAAAAGGATACTTGCACCGTGATGAACTTACAAAAGAAAAGTTTGTTCAAAGACCTTTATTTGGAGAAGACAATAACCAGAGTATCGAGGTTGGAAAAAATAACTGCGAAATAATGTACAGAACCGGTGATCTGGCAAAATGGCTTTCAGATGGCAGTATAGAGTTTTTAGACAGAATAGATACTCAGGTGAAGCTAAGGGGTTTCAGAATAGAACTTGGGGAAATTGAGTCAAAGCTTTTGGAATTTGAAGGCATAAAGGAAGCTGTGGTGCTTGCCAGAGAGGATAAAAAGAGTAACAAGTATCTGTGTGCATATTTTACTGCACAAAAAGACATTGATTTATCATTCCTTCGTGAGCACTTACTGGAAAAACTGCCCGTTTATATGGTGCCGGCTGACTTTATAAGGCTTGAAATTATGCCGTTAAATTCAAACGGTAAGATTGAAAAAAAGGCATTGCCTGAGCCTCAAACGCATGAAGGAGGAACGGATTATGTTGCTCCTGAAAGTGCAACAGAGAAAAAGCTGGCTGTATTGTGGCAGGAAGTATTAGGAGTTGAAAGGGTAGGGACAAAGGACAATTTCTTTGAATTGGGTGGTCATTCATTGAAGGCCACAGTTCTTGCTGCGCGTATACATAAGGAATTTGATAAGTCAGTTCCTTTAGGACAGATACTCAATGCTAAAAATCTCAGAGAACTTGCACAGTTAATGGATGGTGCAGAAACGAGCATATATTCACAGGTAAAGCCTGTAGAGAAAGATGAGAATTATTTAAAAGTAAAATATCCGGAAGGAGTTTATCCGGCATCGTCTTCACAGAAGAGAATGTTTGTACAACAGCAGTTTGATGGAATAGGTACAAGTTACAACATTCCTCTGGCTATGACTGTCGAAGGCAGAATTGATCCCGAAAAGGTAGGTACGACTTTTGAGGCTCTTATAAAAAGGCACGAGCCTTTAAGAACATCTTTTGAGATTTATAACGGAGAAATAGTTCAAAGGGTGCATAAAGAAGTTGAATTTAAGCTCATTTGCATGGAGTCTTCACAAGAAAGTATTGACAGTGTACTTAAAAAGCTTATACTTCCGTTTGATTTAAGTAACGCTCCATTGCTTCGTGCTGCATTAGTTAAGATACATGACAGCAAGCATTTACTTTTGCTTGACATGCATCATATAGTATCCGACGGTATTTCAGCTACTGTACTTATGAGAGAATTTGGAGAGATTTATAATGATATTTGCCTTCCGGAATTAAAAATACAATACAAGGATTTTTCATACTGGCACAATATTTTTCTTGAAAGTCCTGAAATTAAAAAACAGCAGGAATATTGGATGAACAATTTAGCAGGTGAAATTCCTGTTCTTAATATGCCTTGTGATTTTAACAGATCAGATAGCAGAACCTTCGAAGGGGATATTGTAGAGTTTAAGCTTGATACAAAAGTTTCGTCATCATTAAACAGTATGGCTAAAGAATATGGGGTGACTTTAAATACCCTGCTTATATCGGCTTATACAGTTCTTTTATACAGGTATACAGGTCAGGAAGATATTATAATCGGTTCACTTGTAGCCGGAAGAAGACATCCTGATGTGGAGAATATGATAGGAATGTTTAATAACTTCATTCCTGTAAGAAACAGATTAAAACCTGACAATACCTTTAAAGAACTTGTAAATATAGTAAATGGCTCGGTGTTCGGAGCTTATGAGAATCAGGATTATCCCTATGACATGATGGTAGAAAAATTCGCATACAGGACAGAACGTTCAAGAAACCCACTTTTTGATACAATGCTGATTTTCCATAACGAGCTTGAAAAAGATATCAAGCTTGGTATAGAGGGGCTTAATTTTAATCTCCATAAGACTGTTTCCAATACTTCCAAGCTGGATTTTAAACTTGATGTATATACCGGTAAGTCAGGTGAACTGGAATGCATAATTGAGTATAATACAGGACTATTCAGAAAAGAAACGATAGAAAGGTTTTCAAAACATTTTTCAAATATAGTATCTAAAATAATTGAAAACTCTGATAAGCAAGTTTCAACGATAGAAATGATATCAGAAGATGAACAGGAACAGATACTGTCAGATTTCAACAACACGAAGTGTGAATATCCAATGAATAAGACTATAGGCCGGGTATTTGAAGAACAGGTTGAAAAGACCCCTGACAGCATAGCGGTAATCTTTGAAAATGAGAAGCTGACATACAGTGAACTTAACAAAAAAGCGAACTCGCTTGCCAGAGTATTGAGAGAGCATGGTGTTAAGGGTGACAGCATAGTTGCTATAATGCTTGAACGCTCAATAGAAATGATGGTAGGAATACTGGCGGTTCTCAAGGCAGGCGGCGCCTATCTTCCGATAAGCCCTGAATATCCTGACGAAAGAGTCAGGTATATGATCGACGACAGCGGTGCCAATATACTTTTGACAAAGAACAATGCTTATGGTGTACAGTTTGCAGATGAAGGCTGTGAGGTTTGTAAAGTTACTGTTTTAGACCTGGATGATAAAGCTCTGTATAGTAGTGTAGGTTCAAACTTGGATGAGATAAATACATCAAGGAACATTGCATACGTAATATATACATCAGGCTCTACAGGAAAGCCAAAAGGAGCTATGATAGAGCATTATTCCGTGATAAACAGAATAAACTGGATGCATAAAAAATATCCAATAGGAGAACAGGACGTAATACTTCAAAAAACACCTTATACCTTTGACGTGTCTGTGTGGGAACTGTTTTGGTGGTTTTTTGCAGGAGCAAAGGTTTGCTTCCTGATACCGGGAGGAGAGAAGGACACAGGTGCAATAACTGAGGCAATAGAAAAGAATAAAATAACGACGATGCACTTTGTTCCGTCAATGCTTAACATGTTCTTAGAATATATGGAAAATGAAAAGAATCTGAACAGGATTTCAAGCCTGAGGCAGGTATTTGCCAGTGGAGAAGCATTAGGAACTAAACAGGTGCAAAGGTTTAACAGGCAGGCAGGACATAAATTCGGAACAAAGCTTATAAACCTCTATGGTCCAACGGAGGCAACAGTGGATGTATCGTACTATGATTGCCCTTCCGAAGGTGATATCGAACTAGTACCAATAGGCAAGCCAATAGATAATATAAACCTTTATATAGTGGACAAACATAACAACCTTCAACCAGTTGGAATACCGGGTGAACTTTGTATTGCAGGTGACGGATTGGCAAGAGGATATCTCAACAGGCCGGAACTTACGGCAGAAAAGTTTGTTCCAAACCCGTTTAATGAGGGAGATAACTTAATCAATTCGAAAAGGATGTACAGAACAGGAGACCTTGCAAGATGGCTTCCTGACGGTAATATAGAGTACCTTGGAAGATTGGATCACCAGGTAAAGGTAAGAGGTTTCAGAATTGAACTTGGAGAGATAGAAGATGAGCTATTAAAACACGAAAGTATAAAAGAAGTAGTGGTAACAGCAAGAAAGGATAAAGACGGCAGCAGCTACCTTTGCGCATATCTGGTATCTGACAGGGAGCTCACACCGGCAGAGCTGAGAGAGCATCTAACGAAGAACCTGCCTGAATACATGGTTCCGTCATACTTTATAAGACTTGAAAAGATGCCACTTTCTCCAAATGGAAAAGCTGACAGAAAAGCACTTCCAGAGCCTGCAGGTAATGTAAATACCGGTGTAGAGTATGTAGAACCTGTAAGTGAAGATGAAAAGAAGCTGGCTCATATATTACAGAATGTACTTGAATGCGACAGAGTAGGTCTTAATGATAATTTCTTTGAACTTGGAGGACATTCACTAAAGGCGGCTGCACTTGTATCTAAGATACATAAGGAGTTTAATGTTCAGATTTCCTTAGGTGAAATATTTAAAGCTCCTACTGTTAAGGGGATTATAGAAAATATCAGAAAATCTGAAAGAGATATATATTCTTCCATTATGCCTTTAGCGGAAAAAGATTACATGGATTTAAGCGGGGAGTTCTGCGTATATCCGGTGTCATCGGCACAAAAACGTATATTTATTCTTGAACGTATGGGCAGCCTTGGTACTGCATATAATCTGCCGGGTATAATGACCATTGAGGGAAGAATAAACAAAGATGCATTTGAAAATGCGTTTGTACAATTAGTTAAGAGGCATGAAACTTTACGGACTTCTTTTGATTTTATAAATGGTGAGCCTGTACAAAAGGTATACAAGAATGTAGAGTTCAGCATGAGTTTTGATGAAGTGCCACAGGATTATACAGAGGAAATAATAAAAGGATTTATAAAAGAATTTGACCTTGGTATGGCCCCTCTGTTTAGGGCAAAACTTGTTAAAATCAGTGAGGAAAAACATCTGCTTATGTTTGATATGCACCATATCATATCGGATGGGGTTTCTACGGTTATACTGGTTAAAGAGTTTATTGAACTATATAGGGGAGCTGATTTGCCGGAACTTAATGTCCAGTATAGAGATTATGCAGCATGGCAAAATAAGCTGTTTGAGACTGAGCTTATCAGAGGGCAGCAGGAATACTGGAAAGAAGTTTTTACAGGAGAGATACCTGTGCTCAACATGCCGCAAGATTATCCAAGACCAACAACGCAGAGCTACAAAGGTGACAAAATAACCTTCTCCATATCCGGTGAATTGGCAGAAAACTTGAGGACTGTAGCTGCAAACACAGGTGCAACAATGTATATGGTGCTTCTTGCTGCATATAATATCCTGCTTCACAGATACACGGGTCAGGAAGATATTATAGTAGGATCACCAACAGCAGGCAGACCCCATGCCGATCTGGAAAATCTTGCAGGAATGTTCGTTAACACACTTGCATTGAGAAATTACATTTCAGGAGGTAAGAATTTTAGTTGTTTCCTCGATGAAGTAAAGAATAATGTATTAAGTGCACTGGAAAATCAGGATTATCAGTTTGAAAAATTAATAGATGATCTGGAATTAAAGAGGGACTTAAGTAGAAATCCTTTATTTGATACTCTGTTTGTACTTCAGAATATGGGGATACCTGAAACAGATGTTAATGGGCTGAAGTTTATACCTTTTGAGTTTAAGAATGGGGTTTCAAAGTTTGATATCACTTTGGAAGCAGTTGAAATGAGTGAAAGTATCAGATTTAACCTCGAATATTGTACAGCTATATTTAAAAGAGAAACAATGGAAAGGTTTACAAAACACTTTGAAAAGATACTTGAGCAGATTGTAAAGAATCCTGATATAGAGATTTCCAGAATAGAAATGATGGCAGAAGATGAACAGGAACAGATACTGTCAAATTTTAACGACACAAAGTGTGAGTATCCAATGGATAAGACTATCAGCAGGGTATTTGAAGAACAGGTTGAAAAGACTCCTGACAGCACTGCGGTAATCTTTGAAAATGAGAAGCTGACATACAGTGAACTGAACAAAAGAGCTAACTCGCTCGCTAGAGTGTTGGGAGAGCACGGCGTTAAGGGTGACAGCATAGTTGCAATAATGCTTGAGCGCTCAATAGAAATGATGGTAGGAATACTCGCAGTTCTAAAGGCAGGCGGAGCCTATCTTCCGATAAGTCCGGAATATCCTGACGAAAGAGTCAGGTTTATACTTGAGGACAGTGGAGCCAATATACTTTTGACAAAGAACAATGCTTATGCTGTACAGTTGGCAGATGAAGGCGAAGTTACTTGCAAGACTACTGTTTTAGACCTGGATGATGAGTCTCTATATAGTGGTGTAGGTTCAAACTTAGATGAGATAAATACATCAAGAAATCTTGCATATGTAATATATACATCAGGCTCTACCGGAAAGCCAAAAGGAGCTATGATAGAGCATTATTCCGTGATAAACAGAATCAACTGGATGCATAAAAAATATCCAATAGGAGAACAGGACGTAATACTTCAAAAAACACCTTATACCTTTGACGTGTCTGTGTGGGAACTGTTCTGGTGGTTTTTTGCAGGAGCAAAGGTCTGCTTCCTGGTACCGGGAGGAGAGAAGGACCCTGGTGCAATAACCGAGGCAATAGAAAAGAATAAAATAACTACAATGCACTTTGTTCCGTCGATGCTTAACATGTTCCTTGAATATATGGAAAATGAAAAGAATCTGAACAGGATTTCAAGCCTGAGGCAGGTATTTGCCAGTGGAGAGGCACTAGGAACAAAACAGGTGCAAAGGTTTAACAGGCAGGCTGGACTTAAGTTCGGAACAAAGCTTATAAACCTCTATGGCCCAACCGAGGCAACGGTGGATGTATCGTACTATGACTGCCCTTCTGAAGGTGATATCGAACTAGTTCCGATAGGCAAGCCAATAGATAATATTAAGCTTTATATAGTAGACAAACATAACAACCTTCAACCGGTTGGAATACCGGGAGAACTTTGTATTGCAGGTGACGGACTGGCAAGAGGGTATCTCAACAGACCGGAACTTACGGCAGAAAAGTTTGTTCAAAACCCATTTAATGAGGGAGATAACTTAATCAATTCGAAACGGATGTACAGAACAGGAGACCTTGCAAGATGGCTTCCTGACGGTAATATAGAGTACCTTGGAAGATTGGATCACCAGGTAAAGGTAAGAGGTTTCCGAATTGAACTTGGGGAAATAGAAGAAGAGCTATTAAAACATGAAAGTATAAAAGAAGTAGTGGTAACAGCAAAAATGGATAAAGACGGCAGCAGCTACCTTTGTGCATATCTGGTATCTGACAGGGAGCTTACACCGTCAGAGCTAAGAGAGCATCTGACAAAGAACCTGCCTGAATACATGGTTCCGTCATACTTTATACGGCTTGAAAAAATGCCTCTTTCTCCAAATGGAAAAGCTGACAGAAAAGCACTTCCTGAGCCTGAAGGGAATGTGAATACTGGTGTAGAGTATATAGAGCCAACAGGAGTAATTGAAACAAATTTGGCTCAAATCTGGCGAGAAGTATTAGGTGTTGAAAATGTAGGCGTAAAAGATAATTTCTTTGATTTAGGTGGCAATTCACTGTTGCTTATAAGGATGCATTCAAAGATTGAAACCCAATATGCCGACAAGGTCAAGGTTACTGATATTTTCTCTAATCCAACTATATCAAAACTTGCGGAGTTTATTGAAAAAGCTGGAACAGAAAAGAAAATTGTGAGTTTAAAGTATGTGGAAATACCTGGCCAATATTTTACCGGTAACAGCGTTGATATTAATGGCTCTGTTTTCAGGTTCAGTTTAGCTGATGAAGTACTGGACAGCCTTAAAGAAATGGCTAATAGGGAAAAAATCGAGATAAACGATATATTGCTTTCGGCATACATATACTTATTTGCTCAGATATCTAATAAACATGAAATTACTGTACAAGTTTTGGTCGATGATGGCGTGGTGTTACCATTGGACATAAATCTGAGTAACGTTGATAGTTTCGGAGAATTGGGCAGGCAGATTAATAAAAAGAATATTGAGGCTTTTGATGGGCGCTATAACTTATACGATCTCAACAAAGAAACAGCGGCATTTAAAGGTGATAATGAAATACTACCTTTATTCTATAACAAAAAAGATTTAAACAGGACAAGAGATCTCGCCGATATTTATGACTTTGTACTTGAGTTAAGTAATGAAAATGGGCGGCTTTGTCTGGTTTGTGAATACAATGGAGCAAGACTTAAAAGCGATAAGGTTAAGGAAATGATTAATCAGTATATAAAAGTGGTTCAGTTTATCGGAAGTTCTAAATAGTGCGAGGCAAAGAACTAAAATTTTGAAGGTATTACAACGGGGGGTAAAAAGGTTATGCAGAAAAAAATAAGGTGGGGAATATTAGGATGTGGAAGGATTGCAGAGAGCTTTGCAGAGAGTTTAAAATATGTGGCTGATGCAGAATTAATAGCTGTAGCATCAAAAACAAAAAGCAAAGCATTGGAGTTTGCCAAAACTTTTAGCGTTGAATATTGCTATGATAACTATCTTGATTTAATTAAAAACCAATCTGTTGATGTTGTATATGTAGCAACCACACACAATTATCACTACGAAACATGTGTTCTTTGTATAGAAAACAAAAAACCTGTATTGTGTGAAAAGCCTTTTACTGTTAATTCAAAACAAGCTGAACAGTTAATTGCAATTGCAAGACAAAACAAAGTGTTTTTAATGGAGGCAATGTGGACAAGGTTTTTGCCTTGTGTTATGGAAATTGACCGCACGATCTCAGAGGGCACAATCGGAGATATTAAGATCTTTAAAGGTGATTTTGGGATTGGAGCTAAAAACCGTGAAAGTTGCCCTAAATACTACTTTGATCCTTACTTAGCTGGAGGGGCATTGCTTGACATAGGGGTTTATCCTGTTTCCTTTTCTCGGATGGTGTTTAAAAAATCCCCTGAGAAAGTAAAAACTTATGGATATATAGGGGATACAAACGTAGATGAGCAGGCTGCATATATATTTGAATACGGTGATGGCAAAATGGCAGTGTTATCTTCCTCCTTTATTGTTGATATGCCCCATGATGGCTTGATATGCGGTACAAAGGGTTATATAAGAATTCCAAACTTTTCCCGGCCAACAAGATTTTTTGTAAAATTGACCGATCAGGAGGAGAAGGAGATTGAAATACCCTTTGTATCTAATGGGTTAAATTATCAAGCAGAAGAGGTCAACCGCTGCTTGAGGGAAGGAAAGCTGGAGAGTGAAATTATGCCGTTAGATGAAACGCTTGAAATAATGGAGACTTTAGATAGGTTGCGTGCAGAATGGGGACTAAAATATCCTGTCGAGTGAAACGAAAGGAATGATAATAATGAAGAATAGCTTAAATATACAAGTTGATGAACTTATGTCAAAAATGTCTCTAAGGGAAAAGATTGGACAAATTGTTCAGATTGAGACACATAGACTTATGCAGGAACCATGGGATGATCGGTTGTCTGAAGAGGAATGGCTGAGAATCGAAAACAACTTAAATTATAATGCGATAAACAAAGTTTTGATTGAATACAATATTGGCTCAATTATGAGCGGTGGTTCTGCTGCACCAAGAAATACCGTTGAAGGATGGGTTGAGCTTATAGGCACAGTTAAAGAACGCGGTTCAAAAACAAGGCTCAAAATACCAATAATGTATGGCTTAGATGCTGTCCATGGCTTTAACTATATAATCGGGGGAACTATTTTTCCTCACAATCTTGCTGTTGCTGCAACATGGAATCCGCATATTGCAAGAATGCAGGCAGAAATAACTGCTAAACAGATTTCTGCTGTAGGAGTTGATTTAAATTATGCACCTTGTCTGGACGTTGCAAGAGATCCAAGATGGGGAAGAACATATGAAACCTTGGGTGAGGACCCATACCTTGCCTCAGTTATTGGAAAAAGTTTTGTTGAAGGAACTCAAAGCACTTCCCAGGTAATGGCTTGTGCAAAGCATTTTATTGCATGCAGCAGTTCCGTTAATGGAAAAGATCGAGGCCCTGTTGATATTTCTGAGAGAAGTTTGAAGGAAGTTCATATTCCACCTTTTAAAGCTGCAATAGATGCTGGTTTAGAGATGATAATGATAAGCAGTGTTGAAGTGAACGGGACTCCGGTTCTGATTTCAAAATGGCTGGTTAACGATATACTTCGAGGTGAGCTTGGATTTGAAGGAATTATTACTTCAGACTGGGGCGATGTAATTAAACTATACGATTATCATAAAGTGTGTCCAACAATCGGGGAGGCTTTAGTTAAGACTATCAATAACGGTGTGGATATGATAATGGCACCTGTAGATTTAAACTATGTTGATTTAATTGAACAAAACGTTAATAACGGCAGAATACCTTTAAGCCGAATAGATGATGCAGTTAGAAGGATTTTGAAAGCAAAATTCAAATTCAATATGTTCAATAAAGAGCCTAGTGATATTGTACAGGCGAGGAAAACGATACTATCCGAAGAAGCCAAAAACGCAGCATTAATAGCTGCTCGGGAGTCGATTGTACTTTTGAAAAATGAAGATTCTATTCTTCCACTTTCAAAGGACATAGATTCTATTTTAATTGTAGGTGAAGCTGCGAACTGTCGAAGACATCTTTGCAGCGGATGGACAATGGTATGGCAGGGAGCTAAAGAGGAACAATTAATAAGCGGAGAAACTATTTTAGATGCTGTTAAGTCCAGAGTATCTTCTGAAGCAAAGGTGGAATTTATCGAAGATTATTCTGATAAAGGGAAAATTAAAAAGGCTGCTGAAAAATCAGAAGTTTGTATATTTGTTATCAGCGAACAACCTTATGCAGAGTGGTTTGGAGATGTTCAGGATTTACAGCTGCCGGAAGAACAATTTGAAGCGTTAAAATTCCTTCATGCTGCTGATATACCTATTATAACAGTGTTGATAAGCGGAAGACCTTTAAAAATGTCCTGGGCTGCTCAGAATGTAAACTCTCTGCTATGGTCATGTTTCCCGGGAACAGAAGGCGGAAGTGCAATAGGTGATGTTATATTCGGAGAGTACAATCCTTCCGGATGCTTGCCGGTTTCGTTTCCAAAAGACGATTCTCAGTTGCCATGCGTCTATAATTCAAGGATAAACACCAGGTACGAACCTTTGTATCCTTTTGGATATGGTCTTAGTTACACTGAGTTTGAATATTCCGATCTAGTACTTCCGGACAGTGTATCAGAAAATCAAGAATTTGAGGTTAGTGTAAATGTAAAAAATATAGGGCGTGTATCCGGTGAAGTGAGCGTGCAATTATATATTCATGATTCATATATATCGGTTACCAGACCTGCAAAACAATTACTGGCATTTGATAAAGTTTTCTTAGAGCAAGGGGAAGAAAAGAAAGTAAGTTTTAATATACTTCCGCAACAGCTTTGTGTATTAAATGAGAGTTTGGAATTGGTATCCGAACCAAGAGTAATTCAGCTTCAAATAGCTGATAAAACAGGCAAAATACAGATATGCAATTCTTGTCAAAAAGGTTAGTTAAAAAAAATATTATAATTGGGGGTAAGCAGGAAATGAAAAAGTATTTGATTATGTTAGGTAATTTATTGCTCTACATAGGTACGTATTTTTTGATCATCAAGTCTCTGGTTTTTGTAGGAAGGAATTATGTTTTACCTCAACCGGGTATTGGACCTTGGCTTAATAAAAACTCTCTTGTTGTAACTGTTACAAGTGATTTGATACAGTTCACCATTTTTTACTTCATGTTTAAGAAGTTAAAGGGAAAAAGCCTGTTTGAACATGTTAAGCTGACAAAAAAAATCAGTGCAGGTAATCTGGCAATTATTTCGATTATTGGAATAAGCGCAGGATTCTTTACTTCAGCGGTGTTCAAGCTTCCCTATATTACAGAGAAATACCCAGATTTGGTAGCTATAATGAAATTTATGTTTGTAGATGGCGGAAATGTTGTAGTTTTCACGTGTTTCCTTCTTGTAGGTTCAGTGTTTAAGGAAATATTGTTCCGAGGTTTGATCTTTAATGAATTCAGAAACGCTTTTCCGCTTGCTTTAGCGGTATTGCTTCAAGGTCTTATGTATGGCATTTTATTCTTTAGCTTTAGTCCGCCATTAATGGTATATGGTTTTATAGGTGCAGTATTGTTTACTATTTTGTATGTATTAGTTGATTCACTTTGGGCACCGATAATTGCACAGGCTACTTGCCAGGGGAGTATGTACATTCTGATGATTACAGGAGATGTATTTGTAAATAAGAATACTGTTATCCCTTTGATTGTTATAAGCATGATTATTATAGTAGCAGGGACCGTTTATATGACAAAGAAGACACGTAAAGAATTAAATTCAATTTCCGTTTAAAAGAAGGCTTGCAGTTTAAGATAAAGGATGAATACCAGGGGGAGAGATTCGATGAAAAGATATTTAAAAATGATAGGATACATCGCTTTATATATTGTAATTTTATATGGAGCTCTAACCGGAGTACAGTGGTTTGTTTTTAACATTTGCTCAAAAAACAAGACACTTAGTGATTTCCTTTGGAGTAATAAAACGCTGTTCAGTTTTTCAATTTCAATTATTTCGGTTTCAATTTATTATTTGATTTTCAAACTCAGAAAAAAAAGCTTGTTTAAAGTGTGCAGCTTTTCAAAAATAAGTACCAAAACTGTATTAGGCATAGCCGGGATGGGTTTCTCAATGAGCATATTTACTACATGTTTTACAGGTATAAGTGCTGTTAACAGGGCATTTCCACAGTTTGAAACCTATATGAAAGGCTTTTTTGAGTCAAAGGGAAGCGTTTTCATACTGATAATTATGCTGGTTGTTTTGCCAATGTTTGAAGAAATAATATTCAGGGGAATGATTTTTAATGAATTAAGGCCAAACATCCCGATTGTTGCAGCGGTTATTATACAGGCAGCAATATATGGAATACTTCAATTCAACCCGGTTTTAGGAACTTATGCTGCAGTGGGCTCGATTGTTTATGTGCTTCCATATATCTGGAGCAGATCTCTGTGGGGGTCAATACTTGTTCAGGATACGTGCATTATGAGTCTGTTTATATTAAGAAGGTCCGGTATCAAGGAGCTTATATTGAGTACCGGTGATACAGGCCTCATATTATTAACGTTAATTGGGATAGCCGGAATAGTTATTTCTGCATACTTCGTTTGGAAAAGCTGCAATAAACAACATAATGAAGGAGTAAAGATTCCTGCAAATATCATGCCTGAATTAAAGTAGAAATTATTAAATACATCAAGTAGAAAGGGCAAAAAGGAGGTTAAAATGCTGGATTTAAATTTAGTTAAAATGGATAGCACATTGGATCAATCTATTGGGGAGATAGAAGAATTATCATCAAAAGATATAGCTATAATAGGCATGGCAGCAAGACTTCCCAAAGCACAAGACATTGAACAGTTCTGGGATAACATGAGAAATGGTGTTGATTGTGTCACAGAATATCCTGAAAGCAGAAGAAATGATGCAGAGTGCTATTTAAAATACAAAAATCCTCAAATAAAGGAAATAAAATATATTAATGGTGCTTACCTTGACGAGATAGACAAATTTGACTATAAATTTTTTAACATCTCTCCTAAAGAGGCAAGCCTTATGGATCCTAACCAGAGGTTGTTTTTGCAAACTGCCTGGGAGGCGGTTGAGGATTCGGGATACGGAAGTAAAAAGCTTGAAGGTAGTGAAACCGGGGTTTACGTAGGTTATGTCTCAGGACTTGAATACAAAAAATTTGTAACTGATGTCGAACCTTCCTCTGCAATGGCAGCAGTTCCCGGCAATATTTCAGCGGTGATAGCCGGAAGAATAGCCTATATGATGGATCTTAACGGGCCCGCTGTAATGGTAGATACAGCGTGTTCCTCAGCACTTGTTGCAGTTCACATGGCATGTATGGGTTTAAGAAACGGAGATTGTGAAATGGCTCTTGCTGGCAGTGTCAAGCTAAACCTATTGCCTCTTAAGTCCAGTGATAAGTTAGGAATAGAATCTGGGGATGGCAAAACAAGAGCTTTTGATGATAGCTCGGATGGTACAGGCATGGGTGAAGGGGTACTGGCTGTATTACTAAAGCCCTTAAGTAAGGCGTTAAGAGATGGGGACAGAATATATGCTGTTATAAAGGGAAGTGCAGTAAATCAGGATGGAAGGTCCATTGGCCTTACAGCTCCTAATGCTGCGGCACAGGAGAAGGTGCTGCTGAAAGCCTGGAAGGATGCAGGTATTGACCCTGAGACAATTACGTATATAGAAACTCACGGTACAGGAACAAAGCTTGGTGATCCAATAGAGATAGACGGAATTGGAAGAGCATTCCGGAGATACACTGACAAAAGACAATTCTGTGCTATCGGAGCTTTGAAAACCAATATCGGGCATCTGGACAATGCAGCTGGAATAGCAGGTATGGTAAGGGCAGCTCTGGCACTTGAAAGAAGAGAGATACCTCCTATCCTTCACTTTAATAAACCAAACAGTAAAATAGACTTCGAACAGTCTCCGGTATATATAAACAAGGAGCTTAAAAACTGGGAAGCTGGATATCCAAGAAGATGTGGAGTTAGTGCTTTCGGTCTTAGCGGTACAAACTGCCATATCGTATTGGAAGAGGCTCCTGCAGAAATCGAAACAGCAGGGACGCAAAACGAAGCTATAAAGGTATTGGCTCTTTCAGCAAGAAGCGTTGAGGCCTTGAGAACGCTAATTGAAAAATACGCGCAAATGGCTAAAAATGAAGATGGACAGTTATTAGAGGATATCTGTTATACAGCCAATACAGGTAGAGGACATTATGAGTACAGGCTTGCATTAATGCTCAAAAACAAAGAAGATTTCAAAGATAAAATTAATAAAATAACAGCTTCGGATATAACCAAAATCAGTAATGAATGGCTTTTTTACGGAGAATATAAAGTATCAAAGGCTGTAGAACATGAAGCTGGTGATAAAAGCAGAATTGCCAATACGAAACTTAAACAGTTTGCTATTGAGGGGAAGAAAGATACAGCTTTATTGGCTGAAATATTAAAGCTTTATATAGAAGGTGCAGAATTAGAATGGGAAGAGCTCTACAGGGAAGAACGAAGAAAAAAGGCATGTATTCCTGTTTACCAATTTGAAAGAACAAGGTGCTGGCTTGAAGTACCTGAGCTTCCAGCAATGACTGAAAAACAAGCTGATTTGATGTGCTCTGAAGAAGAGAAAATACAAGTTGATGGCAATAGCAGTGAAAATGCAAACACTTATGAAAGTGTCGTGCTAAAAGGAAAGGAAAATGGCAGTTACACTAATACTGAAGTAGTTGCTGCGCAGGTTTGGGGTGAAGCTTTGGGATACAGTGAGATAGATATCCACGAAGACTTTTACGAACTTGGCGGAGATTCCATAATTGCAGGAACAATAGCAAACAGAATGAGTAAACAATTGGGGACCATTATTAAACCTGCTTTAATAATGGAATATACAACAATTGAGGAGTTAGCGAATTATATCGATAAAACTTCCTGCATTCAAGCTCAAGGGAAGAAGAACTGGATAAATATTCAACCTGTAGAAAAGGCAGATTACTATCCTGCTTCTTCAGCACAAAAAAGACTTTACGTAATAGGACAGCTAAAAGGAATAGAAGCTTGTTACAACATGCCTGGGGTTATGATGATTGAAGGTAATCTGGACAAAGATCGGTTAGAGCAAGCCTTCCAAAAGCTTATAAAAAGGCATGAAACTTTAAGGACATCTTTTAAGACTATAAATGGCGAAATTGTTCAAATGGTACATGAGGATACAGGTTTCAGGCTTGATTATTCCGAAATGAAGAATTTATCAGGGGATGAAGAGGTGGCTATCAGAAATTTGATGCAAACCTTTGTAAGACCATTTGATTTGGAAAAAGCTCCGCTTCTTAGGGTAGGGCTTGTAAAGCTGGATAGTGAAAGACACGTAATGATGTTTGATATGCACCATATAATATCGGACGGAACTTCTATGGCTATATTGGTCAGAGAGATTATTGATTTATATGATGGAAAAGCTTTACCTGAACTTAAGATTCAGTATAAGGATTTTTCCGATTGGCAGAACAAGGTGCAAAGTTCCGGCGAATTAAAGAAACAGGAGGAGTATTGGCTAAAAAGATATGAGGGAGAAATTCCGCTGCTGGATATGCCTTATGATTATCCAAGGCCGGCAATTAAGACTTTTGATGGAGACAGGCTGAATATCTTTATCGAAAAGGAGCTTACAAAAGAAGTTAACAAACTCGCCGAAGACTCTGGATCAACTCTTTATATGGTGCTTTTGGCCGCATACAACATTCTTCTTTCAAAATATTCGAACCAGGATGATATTGTTGTCGGTTCTCCAATAGCTGGAAGATCTCATTCAGACCTTGAAAATATAATAGGCATGTTTGTAAATGCACTGCCAATGAGAAGCCATGTTCAATCGGATAAATCCTTTTTAGAGTTCATCGCAAGTGTCAGGGAAAATTCCTTGAAGGCTTATGAAAATCAGGATTATCAGTTTGAAATGCTTGTAGAGAAGCTGAATATTGATGTAAAGCCTGGAAGAAATCCGTTATACGATGTAGGGTTTGTTCTTCAGAATATGAAAATGCCGGAGATGAATGTCAGTGGATTGAGATTTATACCCTACAGGGACGAATCCAAAATCTCCAAAGCTGATCTGACAATTCTTGCAACAGAAGAAGGAGAGGTTATAAGTCTTGTTTTCGAGTACTGTACAGTCTTATTTAAGAAAGAGACTATAGAACGAATGTCAAAAGACTATTTGAAGATATTAAAAATAGTGACCTCGGAACGAGAAATCAAGATTGGGGATATTGAGCTTTTAGATAAGGTTGAAAAGAACAAGATGATTTCTAAAATTCAAAATGTGGGAGAAATTTTCGAAAAGCTTTTAGATGAGGATTTCGGGGTTATATGAAAAGCATGATTACAAAGTACTCGCTTAAAGGGGGAGACAACACATGAATACAAATATTCTGAATTCATACAGAGAGTTTGAAAATGCAAGAAAATATTGGGAGTCCAAGCTTGAAGGAGACATCAATGAATTAAAAATCCCGACAGATTACCCAAAAACAAACGATTGCATAAGAGCACATTTTAAAATGGACTTTGATGGAGAATTATCTGGAAAACTGTTGGCTTTTAGTAAAAATCAGGGCTTGCTGTTATATATAATTATGATGGCAGGATTAAAGGTTTTACTCTACAAGTATACCGGACAGGAAGATATAATAGTGGCATCTCCGGTTTATAATGAAGAGGAGATAGAAAAACTTAACAAGTATATAGTTCTTAGGGACTCCCTTAAGGAGGAAATGCCCTTTAAAGATTTGCTTATGAATGTAAAACAGACAGTTTCTGAAGGCTACAAGAATCAGCATTATCCTGTTGAAAAGCTGATAGAGCAGATTGAGGATAATAGCGGCAGCTTGCTTATGATTAAAGTTGCTTTGAGTATGGAAGGTATTCACAAGAAAGAATCACATGAAGATATTTTGAGTTCTTCATTGAATTACTTCAATTTCTCAGTCATTAAGGAAGAAAACAAAATAAGTGTCAGGACAACATACAATTCCTGCCTTTTTAAAGAGGATTCAATAAAGGTTCTTTGTACAAGATTTGAGAATGTTCTAAAACAAGCTATAGGAGACTTGAATAGAAAACTCAAGGACTTTTCAATAATAACAGAAGAAGAAAAGAGAAAGATATTATTTGATTTCAATAACACTACAGCAGACTATCCTCACGACAAAACCATTCATCAGTTATTTGAAGAACAAGCAGCAAAGACACCTGACAATATTGCTGTTGTTTTTAAAGACAATAAATTGACCTATATGGAACTGAACAAAGAAGCAAACAGACTTGCAAACTATCTGATTGCAGAGCATTGTATCAGACCTGATACCCTTGTGGGGCTGTTTGTTGAAAACAGCATTGAACAGATTATAGCCATTTTAGGTATTTTAAAAGCAGGGGGGGCATACGTTCCCATATCGACAGGTCTGCCTGAGGATCGCATTAAAACAATAATCAATGACTCGGAAATCTGTCTTATGATATCAACCGCGAAAAATATAAAGATGTTAAACAAGCTTCAGTGGGAGTGCAAGACCTTGGAGTCTTTCCTGTGTATCGATACTAAAGATATTTATGCTGAGCATGAGGCAGAAGAAAGTGGATTGATGGATAGAAAACTATGGGAATACATAGGTGAGAGTTCAACGGATGAAATCACCGGAGGCGGCTGGGCAAGCAGCTACACTGGTGAAGCATTGTCAAAAAGAGAGATGGAGGAATACGCGGATAATGTTTTTAAGAAGCTTAAGCCTTATCTGAACCCGAACACAAGAATACTTGAAATTGGCTGTGCATCAGGTATAAGTATGTTCAGAATTGCTCCTCATGTAGGCATGTATTATGGCACTGACCTGTCCGGCGTTATCATAGAGAAGGACAGAGAAAGGGCGAATAGTGAAAACCATAGGAATATTAAGCTGAAGTGTCTTCCTGCTCATGAAATAGATAAGGTTGATGAAAAGGATTTTGATATTGTTATAATCAACAGTGTTATTCAGGCTTTCAGCGGACATAACTACTTAAGGCAGGTAATTAAAAAATCCGTAAACCTTTTAGGACAAAAAGGAATTTTGTTTATCGGGGATATAATGGATCAGGACAAAAAGTACGATTTGCTTGATTCACTGCTGGAGTTTAAGAAGCAAAACCCAGAATATGACACCAAGACTAATATTAGCGAAGAATTATTTGTCTCCAGGAGATTTTTAGAAGATATGCCGGTAGAAATGAAAGAAATAAAGGGAGTACATTTTTCTACCAAGATACACACTATAGAAAATGAGCTTACAAGGTATCGTTATGATGCCGTCATGCAAATTGATAAGGAGAACGGAGAATTCGTAAGTTTCAAGAAGAACCGTTACCAGTATGATTTAAGAGCGTTAGAGGGATTTGATGATACTTGTCCTGAAACTTCTGTGACAAATAAAAATCTTGCCTATATAATTTATACCTCAGGTACTACAGGAAAGCCTAAAGGTGTAATGATAGAGCACAAAGGTGTGGCAAATCTTAAATCGATATGGAAAGATGTAATCGGTTTAAGTGAAAAGGATCGGGTAGTACATTTTGCAAACATATCTTTTGATGCTTCAGTATGGGATATATTTTCCGGTCTGTTGACCGGTGCAGCACTTTATATAATGCCGGAGGATGTAATTGGCAGCTACACCAAATTTGAAGATTTCCTGAATAAAAACGGTATAACCTTTGCGACTTTGCCGCCAACTTATGTTGTGAATCTAGACCCTGAGAAGGTAAATTCGTTAAAGAAACTCATAACAGCTGGTTCGGCTTCCGGTATGGATATGTTTATAAAATGGAAAGACAGAGTGGAATACAGAAACGGGTACGGACCAACAGAATCAACTGTATGTACTACTCTTTGGAAGTATGACAAGGAATACAAGATTGCCAATTCTGTTCCAATAGGAAGGCCTGCAAATAATATCAGAGCGTATATAGTTGATAAGAACAACAACCTCCAGCCTATAGGTATAGAAGGTGAGTTGTGCGTAGCAGGAGTATCCCTTGCCAGAGGATATATGAAAAGACCAGAACTTAACTTAGAAAAGTTTATTGAAAGTCCTTTTTTACAAGGAGAAAGGATGTATAAATCAGGAGACCTCGCAAGGTGGCTGCCTGACGGGAATATTGAATTTTTGGGAAGGAAAGATGATCAGGTAAAGATAAGGGGATTCCGTATTGAGACAGGGGAAATAGAATTTCAACTTCTCCAGTATGGCGGAATTAAGGAAAGTGTAGTTGTTGCCAGAGGAGATGAAGATAAATATCTTTGTGCTTATTTTACTACTGATGAGAAGATTGCTGTAGCGGATCTGAAGGATTTTCTGGCAAAAGGATTGCCGGATTATATGGTGCCATCGTATTTTATACAATTAGACACTATGCCACTGACCTCAAACAGTAAAATAGACATTAAAGCATTGCCGCATCC
The DNA here is from genome assembly GCF_000179595.2 of Acetivibrio cellulolyticus CD2. Classification (NCBI taxonomy): domain Bacteria; kingdom Bacillati; phylum Bacillota; class Clostridia; order Acetivibrionales; family Acetivibrionaceae; genus Acetivibrio; species Acetivibrio cellulolyticus. The sequence goes on from NZ_JH556658.1 coordinate 775,944, forward strand.
AGAAGGCAGAAAGGATACGGGAACTCAATATGTAGAGCCTCAGAATGATGTAGAAGAGGAATTGGTTAAAATATGGCGAGACATTTTAGGCGTGGAAAGAATCGGTATTGATGACGACTTTTTTGAGCTGGGAGGCCATTCTCTGAAAGCTACAGCTTTGGTAACAAATATACACAAAGTATTTAATGTTGAAATTATGCTTAAGGAAGTATTTGAATTCTCTACTATAAGAGGACTTGCAGTGCTTTTACAAAAGGCGAAAAAGAGTGTTCATACGTCTATAGAGCTAGCTGAGGTTCTGGAAAGCTATCCAGAAGGATGTTACCCGGTTTCATCTGCTCAAAGGAGACTTTACTTTGTAAACCAATATGAGGGCATAGGTACAGGCTACAATATGCCTGCGGCTGTTGCAGTAGAGGGAAAGCTTGAAAAAGAACGGCTGGAGAAAACCTTTAGTATGCTTATAGAGAGACATGAGTCTCTGAGGACTTCCTTTGAATGTATTGAGGGTGAAATTTATCAGAAAATTCATAGTGACACAAACTTAAATATTGAGTACATAAACATAGATGATTGCACTGAAGAAAATGTAACTTTTGAAAATGAAAGCTTGAAGAAAATTATCAAGGAATTTATAAGGCCCTTTGATTTGAGTAATGTTCCCCTTCTTAGGGTAGGGGTAGTTCAGACAGGTATTGATAAATATGTCTTAATGTTTGATATGCACCATATTATTTCTGACGGTATGTCAATGAATGTTCTGGTAAAGGAGTTTGCATATCTTTATTGCGGTCAGGAGCTTCCTGATTTAAGAATACAATACAAGGATTATGCAGTATGGCAGAACAAGTTGTTTACAGGCGAAACAATCAAAAAACAGGAAGAATACTGGATTAGCAAATTTGAAGGTGATATACCGGTTCTTGATATGCCGTATGATTTTGCAAGGCCGACGGTACAAAGCTTTGAAGGGGACAGAATAAACTTCAGACTTGACAGGGAGCTTACAGCAGGGCTAAATGAACTTGCTTCAAAAACGGGAACTACATTGTATATGGTAATGCTCGCTGGATTTAATGTTCTGCTTTCAAAGTATACCGGGCAGGAGGATATAGTTGTAGGCTCGCCTACAGCGGGAAGACACCACACAGATCTTGAAAGTATAATTGGTTTCTTCATAAACACCCTTGCTTTAAGGAACTATCCGAAGCAAAGCAAAAAGTTTATAGAGTTTATGAAAGAAGTAAAGGATAACACTCTCGCAGCTTTCGATAATCAGGATTACCAGTACGAACAATTGGTTGAAAAGCTAAATGTACACAGGGATTTGAGCAGAAACCCATTGTTTGATGCAATGTTTGTTATGCAAAACATAAGTAATAGTGAAATAAGCATTAAGGAACTGAAATTTACGTCCCTTGACATTGATTATAAGACCTCCAAGTTTGATCTTAAGCTTGAGGCGATGGAATGGGATGATGGAATACGGATGGGTATAGAATACAAAACAAAGCTGTTTGAAAAAATAACAATGGAAAATTTGGCTAAGCATTATATTTATATCCTTAGATCCATTGTCAATAATCCTGAAGCTTACATTTCGGAAATAAGCTTAATGGATGACGAAGAAGAAAAAGAGGTAGTTTGGAACTTTAATCAAAGCACGGCAGATATAGAAGATACAAGGGATATAAAACAAATTTTCGAGGATCAGGCAGCAAGGACACCAGATAAAATTGCATTGGTTTGTGGGAATGTAAAACTGACTTTCAGACAGTTAAACGATATGGCAAATAGTTTGGCCTGGCTGCTTGTAAGCAAAGGAATCAACCCCGGTGATATAATAGGCATTTTAACAGAGCAATCACACATAATGGTAATAAGCATTCTTGGTGTCTTGAAAGCTGGAGGAGCATATCTGCCATTAGATTCTGAGTTCCCAAAAGAAAGAATCGAATACATGCTTGAAGACTGTGGAGCAAAGATACTGATAAGCCAAGAGAAATTCTCGAAAAGGATTTCTTTCAAAGGCGAAGTAATTGATTTGGATTGTGAAAATGAATACAAAGAGCACAGTTCGGACCTTCCGGATATAAGAAAAAATACAGATACAGCATATGTCATTTATACCTCCGGAACTACAGGAAAACCTAAAGGTGTAATGATTGAAGATCAAAATCTGGTTAACTACGTCAACTGGTTTGAAAATAAGTTCAGCATAGGTACTGAGGACAAAACAGCAATAGTTTCCTCATTGTGTTTCGATCTGTCATATACTGCTTTTTATTCAGCTTTGATGTGTGGAAGTGAAATACATTTGATTTCCAAGGATGTATACTCAGATCCGCAAATGCTGATTCCATACCTTAAAGAGAACAAAATAACATACATAAAGTCAACTCCGTCTTTGTTTAATATAATGGTGAACTCCGGCGCATTTGCGACTCCGGAAGTTTGCAGTAACCTTAGGCTGGTTGTGTTAGGTGGCGAAAAAATAAACTTAAATGATGTAGAAATGTTTAATAAATTATATCCCGGTACTATCCTTGTGAATCACTACGGTCCAACTGAGACAACTATAGGTGCAATAGCCCAGGTTATTGATTTTGAAGAATTTGACCTTTACAAGCAGCATCCAGTCATAGGTAAACCTATTGACAATATGAGAGTGTATATTCTTGATAAAAACTTAAGACCTGTGCCTGTAGGAGTAAGGGGCGAAATATATATTTCGGGAGCAGGCGTGGCAAGAGGGTATCTAAACAGGCCTGATCTTACTCAAGAGAGATTTGTTCAAAATCCTTTTGTAGATGAAGCTGCTGACTCTAAGAATGATAAGTTCGCTACAATGTATAGGACCGGAGATATGGGTAAGTATTTAGCCGATGGAAGCATAGAGTTTATAGCCAGAGCTGATAACCAGGTGAAAATCCGCGGTTACAGGATTGAGCTTGGAGAAATTGAAGAACGTCTATTAAGGTATAAGTCTGTAAACGAGGCATTTGTAACTATTAATGAAGATGGAAATCTGGATAAACATATTGTGGCTTATATGGTTTGCAGTGAAGAACCTAATGATATGGAAATCAGGGAGTTCATGGCGATGCATCTTCCAAACTATATGATACCTTCGTACTTTGTGAGAATTGAAAAGATGCCCCTAACTTTAAACGGTAAAGTAGACACAAGAGCACTTCCTGAGCCGCAAAGGAACAAAGATTTTAATTGTGAAATGCCTTCTGATGAAATAGAGATTAAACTTGTCCGGATATGGCAGGAAATCTTAAATACAAAACAGATAGGCGTAAATGATAATTTCTTTGAAGTGGGAGGACATTCTTTAAAAGCTGCCACTATGGTTAACAGAATTCATAAGACTTTTAATGTGGAGATACAGCTAAAGAATATATTTACTCTTGGAACAATAAAGAATCTTGCGAAATTTATCAGAAGTTCTAAAAACAGTATTTATTCATCTATAACTCCGATAAAGCAAGAAAGCTATTATGCCATTTCATCAGCTCAGAGAAGGATGTTTGTGCTCAGCAGAATTGAAGAGTCGGGTGTGGCATACAATCTCCCGGGAGTAATAGAGGTCAGAGGAAAACTATGCAGGGAACGTTTTGAAAAGGCGTTTAACGAGCTGGTCAGAAGACATGAATCTTTGCGTACGAGCTTTGAATTGGTTAATGAACAACCTGTCCAGATTGTTCATGAAAAAGTGGACTTCAATATAGGATACACAGAAGTTTATGAAAGCCAAGTCAATGAAAAAATTAAAGGCTTTATAAGACCGTTCAACTTGAGAGAACCGCAGTTATTCAGGGTGGAACTCGTGAAAGTACTGGATGAAGGCATAAGTCAGGAAGACAGATATATTTTAATGTACGATATGCATCACATCATATCTGATGGGGTATCAAGAAAAATCCTTATAGATGAATTCTTTTCATTATACCAGGGGAAACATCTTGAACCGTTAAGGCTGCAATATAAAGATTTTGCAGCATGGCAAAACGAGTTGTTTGAATCAGAAGAAATTAAGCTACAGGAAAAATACTGGCTGGAAAAGTTCAAAGGAGATATTCCGGTAATAAATTTGCCAACTGATTTCAAGAGACCCGATATTAAGGGCTTTAGCGGCAATAATATAAGTTTTAAAGCAGGAAACGATCTGGCATTGGAGTTAAAGCAACTTGCTTTGGAAACAGGAACTACACTTTATATGGTGCTTTTATCTGCTTACAAGGTTCTTTTATCAAGATATTCCGGTCAGGAAGATCTGATAGTAGGCTCTCCTATTGCAGGAAGACCTCATGCAGATCTTGAGAATATCATTGGGATGTTTGTAAATATGATCTCAATAAGAAGTTTTCCGGCAGGTGATAAAACTTTTGCGGAGCTTCTTGAAGAAGTCAGGGAGGATTGTCTGAAAGCCTATGAAAATCAGGAATACCAGTATGAAGAACTGGTAGAAAAGTTGAGTGTCAAAAGGGATATGAGCAGAAATCCACTGTTTGATGTATCCTTTACCTTACAGAACCTTGACATAGACGTGATAGATGTAGAAGGTCTGAAATTTGAACCCTATAAGTTTGAAAGCAGTGTATCAAAATTCGATTTAACTCTTTGGTGCGGAGAAGCGCAGGGTGATATAGAGTTCATAATGGAGTACTGTACAAGCCTCTTTAAAAAAGAAACTATCGAAAGAATGTCACAGGATTATCTCAGAATATTGGAATGTATCGTCAAAGATGCAGAAATTAAAATTAAGGACATAAAGCTCGGAAATAGATATGTAAAGCGTGAAAAGGTTTTGGTAAAAGATGTAGAGTTTAGTTTTTAAAAATCTGATCTAAGGAATTTGATAAGCAAATGTCCTGAAATAGAGCGGGGCTATATGCCCCCAGAGTTTTTGTTTAGCCTCTTTCGAACGAAGTTAAAGAAGCTAAAAGGGAAGGACTCGAAGTGGCGGAGTTTTTATTTAAAAATGAAAGAGACAAAAGTGAAGGGGCTAAATGCCCCGGAAATTGGGGGATTATAATGAAAATTGATAAATATTCAAAGAATATTATAATGTCTGCCGGAGAATTTGAAGCAGAAAAAAAATACTGGACAGATAAGCTTCAGGGAGATTTGTTATCTAGCGGTATACCGCTAAGTTTTCCCCGAACTAAAAATGTGCAAATTATAAATGAATGTAAGAGTTCTATACTTCCTGAAAATATTTCGGATAAACTCATATCAATGAGCAACGGCTCACCCTATGCCCTATACATGATACTTCTGTCATGTGTAAAATATCTTGTTTACAGATATACAGGGAACAATAACATAATGCTTGGTATGCCCGAATTCAAGCAGGAGGGTGAAGATATTCAAACCCAGAATATACTCCCGTTGATAGTAAAAATAGAAAACAATGAAACCTTTAAAGATTTGCTGATAAAAGTAAAGAATGCTATAAGCGAAGCAGACGAGAACAAAAATCTGCCCATGGAGATTATTGCAGAACTGCTAAACTTTGAACCGGGTTCAGAAACTCCTTTGTACAAAACCATTGTTATGTTGGAGAATATACAGGATAAAGGCTGTATTGAAGGTGCAAATCCTGATACTATACTCCACTTTGCTATGGATAGGAAATCTATAAAAATTGCTTTGGAATATAGAAAGGAAATATATAAAGAGAGTTTTGCAGCTCAAGTGCTGGAACATCTCATAAATATTATTGCTTCTGTTGTTTCAAATCCTAATTTGGTTTTATCGGAAATTGATATTTTATCAGAAGATGAAAAACATAAAATTTTATATGGGTTTAACGATACAAAAAAATTATACAACTGTGACAAGACAATGCATGGGCTGTTTGAGGAACAAGTTGAAAAAACTCCTGATAATATAGCAGTTGTATTTGATGGCAGGGAGACTACATATAGAGAATTGAACATCAAGGCCAACCGTCTAGCTGGACTTTTAAAGGATAGAGGCATAAAACCGGGAGTTTTTACAGCAGTTCTTATGGAAAGATCCAGCGAAATGATAACAGCAGTTATGGGAATTCTGAAGGCCGGTGGAATTTATGTGCCCTTTGAGCCGACATTCCCTAAAATGCGTATACAAAAAATACTTGAAGATCTCAATATCCAATGCATAGTTACCCAGCATTCTCTGCTTAAAACAGTACGCGAAATGCAGTGGGAGCTGCCTAATGTTACAGATGTTATTTGCATGGATATAGAAGATAAGGAACTTCCAATAGAAGAAATGGATCAGAAGGCTGTTAAAGCACTCTGGGATCATGTTTCTGAAAGATCAGTGGATGACGTGACAGCTGGAGGTTTTGTAAACAGCTACACAGGAATGCCGTTTTCAAAAGAGGAAGTAGATCAATATAAGGAACATATTGTTTCCCTTGCAAAGCCCTATCTTGGAAAAGAAAAAAAGGTGCTAGAAATAGGCTGTGGCTCGGGAACAATAATGTTCTCGTTAGCACCATACGTTAAACAGTATACAGGTCTTGATCCATCGGAGACTACACAGAAGCGTAATATGGAACAAATTGAAGCAGGTGGAATTACAAATGTTAAGCTGTTAAATGGATTTGCCCATGAGTTTGAATTGATTGAGGAAGACTCCTTTGACCTCATAATTATTGCCAGTACAGTTCAGTTTTTTCCAGGATTCATCTATCTGGAAAGAGTATTGGAAAGTGCTCTAAAAGCGCTAAACCCTGGAGGCACAATCTTAGTAGCAGATGTTATGGATGCCGGAAGAAAAGAAGATTTCAGAAAAACTCTCGAGGATTTTAAAGCTAAGGAAGGCTGCCAGACTGGAATCAAAACTAAAACCGATCTTGATGGAGAACTTTATGTTGATGGTCAGTTCTTCTGTGAAATAGAGAAAAAGAAAGATGAAATTGAAAAGGTAAGTGTTCTTTATAGAAAGGATGAATTCAGTAACGAACTTCGCTACCGCTATGATGTTATCATAAACAAAACATGCAACAACGGAAGCTGCAATCAAAGTAGTAATTCCGCTGAGGCAAACAGTGAAACAATATCTTCTGAAAAGTTTATTGAGAAAACTAATCTTTCGGGAAGAATTGTATGCAGTGATAAGAATGAATCTCTAAACTGCACTGTAAACGAAAAAAATGATTGGACACTCTGGCATTTGAACAGCTACTCCGGGGAAAACCTTGGACTTGATATTAAATCGGACGAACTGGCATATGTCATATACACATCAGGTTCTACGGGGACACCAAAGGGTGTGGCTGTCCAGCACAAACCGGTCATAAACCTTATTGAATGGGTAAATCATTCGTTTAAGGTCGGGCCTCATGACAGGATATTGTTTGTAACATCACTTTGTTTTGACTTGTCGGTATATGATATTTTCGGTATATTGGCTTCCGGAGGCTCAATTCGTGTAGCGACAAGAAGTGAATTGAGAAACCCGGAGGGACTTGTAAATATATTAAAAAACGAACCGATAACTTTTTGGGATTCTGCACCTGCGGCACTTATGCAGCTTGTACCTTTTTTAAACAGTTCTACACAGAAGCAAAGGTCTGACTTAAGACTTGTGTTCCAGAGCGGTGACTGGATACCTGTAACTTTACCGGATAAAGTGAGATCAGCTTTCCCGGGAGCAGAAGTTATATCCTTAGGGGGTGCAACGGAAGCTACAGTATGGTCAAACTATTACCCTATCGGAGAGGTTGACCCTCTGTGGGCAAGCATTCCATATGGAAAGCCTATACAGAATGCCTTGTATTATATTTTAGATTCCAATCTAAAGCCCAGCCCAATAGGCGTTACCGGAGATTTATATATAGGTGGGGAATGTCTTGCAGCAGGATATATGAATGATGAAAAGCTTACTAAGGATAAATTTATTCCAGATCCGTTCAATAAGCAAATGGGCGGACGTATGTACAAGACAGGTGATACTGCAAGATGGTTCGAAGATGGTAATATGGAATTTATGGGCAGAAAGGATTTCCAGGTTAAGATAAGGGGATACAGGATAGAGCTCGGAGAGATAGAGAGCCAGCTTTTAAAGCATGAAGAGGTTAAAGATGTTGTTGCTATGGTGAGAAAAGATACCGAAGGAAATAATTATATTTGCGCCTACGTAGTTTCCGATAGAGAACTGACAGTATCTGAGCTAAGAGAGTATCTCTTAAGAGAATTACCAGCTTATATGGTACCCTCATTCTTTGTACGGCTGCCCAAAATGCCTATGACATCTAACGGAAAGCTGGACAGGAATGGATTGCCGGAGCCATATAACAATGTTAATACAGGAGTAGAGTATATAGCACCGGAAAACGATGTTGAGAAAATAATGGCCCAAATTTACAGTGATGTCCTTGGAGTTGAGAAGGTCGGAATAAATGATGACTTTTTCGATCTGGGCGGTGATTCTATAAAAGCTATACAGGTTACATCTTTAGCAGAGCAACAGGGTATAAATTTAGCTGTATCTGACGTTTTAAAGCATAAAACAATATCTGAAATACTAAAGAACGTTGATTATAAGAAAAAGAAGGAAGCAATTTCGCAGGATGAAGTCAGTGGTAATGTGCCTTTGACTCCTATACAAAAATGGTTTTTTGAGAAGGATAGAGGGTACAAGCACTATTGGAACCAGACAAACCTTTTCAGTATTGATAAGGAAACTGATTTGGTGCTGCTTGAAAACTGTTTCAGAAAAATAATTGAACACCACGACGCCTTAAGAATGGGATACAAACTGAATGGAGAAGAAATTATCCAGTTTAACAGAGGAATGGCTGATGTTCAGTTTAATTTAGAAGTTATAGATTTGTCAGAGTATGATTATGAAACTCAAAAGCAAAAGATAAAGGAGATGGGTCAGCAGATTCAGGAGGGATTTGATCTTGAAAAAGACCTTCCTATAAAGGCTTTTGTTTTTGAACTTGGTAATAATGGCAGAAGGCTTTTAATTCCTGTACATCACCTTGTAATTGATGGGGTTTCCTGGAGAATACTTATTGAAGATTTAGTAAGGCTTTACAAATCCGGGATGGAAGATATGCTTCCTTCAAAAACAACATCGTTTAAAGAATGGAGTGAGAAGTTAAATGATTTTGCACTCCAAAAGCCTTTAGATTTAGATTATTGGGAAAGTATAGACTGTGATAAGATAAAGCCGATCGTAAACCAAAAAGTAGAAGATAATTATCTCAAGGATCATAGTAAGATATTGTTTGAACTGGATAAGGATCAGACAAAAATACTTTTAACTGAAGTCAATAAAACCTTTGGAACTGAAATTACCGATATATTTCTGACCGCTCTGACTATGTCCTTGGGTGAGGCATTTAAGCTTGATAATTTACTGGTTATGCTTGAGAGTTATGGCAGGGAAGAAATAATTGAAGGAGTAAACCTTTCGAGGACTATAGGTTGGTTTACAAGTATCTATCCTGTTTATCTGGAAAAAAAGGATAGCATAGAGAATACCCTTGTTGAAATTAAACAAAAGCTGAAGGAAATATCATCAAAAGGTATAAATTATGGTATTGCAAATTATATAAACGGTAATGAAGCGCTTAAAGCATTAAGACCTGAAATTTCATTCAACTATTTAGGACAGTTTGATAACATGGACAGTGGGAAAAACAGTCTACTGTTGCCTTGTAATGAGGATTACGGAGGAAGTATAAACCAGAATAACAGGCATGATTATCTGGTGGATTTTAACGGCATGGTGGTGAATGGAAAGCTTCAGTTTATTGTGAGTTACAACAAGAACTATATAGAAGAAGAGAAGGCACAAAACACAGTTCAAAACTATAAAAAGGTACTTGTTGATATAGTGACCTATTGTAGCGAAAAGATAATGAATATTTGCGAAGTGAAGAATCAAAAACGATATCAGGTTAATAAACCGGATGCAAAGGAATTAAAAGTAATACTTCACAACGATATTATTACTTATCTTTGCCACTCGCTGGCGATATGTGTAATATTAGCTGACGAAAGGCTTCACCCATGGTACTATGAGCACTATACCAAATTATATACTGAAGAACAGGCAAACGGTATGCTTATCATGGATTTCCTTGAGGAGAGAGCACCCTACAATGAAGTAATTCAGGAGGTCTATTTAGGTTACGAACTTCTAAAGGATGTAACAGACATTACCGCCTATGTGATAGATAAAATAAACTCAGGGTATTATGTCATTATTAATGTGGATGAATACTATATTCCTGAAAAACTGGCCTATAAAAAGAAACATTATGTGCACCACTCTCTTGTTTACGGCTATGATAATTCGGAAAGAAAATTTAAAGCGATTGGCTTCAATTCTGAGCAAATGTTTGCAAAAATGAACTTTGATTATGATTTGTTTTCACAAGCCTTTGAGAGTGGCAAATTATACTATAAGGGCTCAGCGCCTTGGGCTGAAACAAATGCTATTGAACTCTTAAGAACTAAGGATTTTATGCAGGAATACCCTTTCAGCGTTGAAAGATTCAGGACAAGTCTTGAGGAATATGTGACTTCAAAAGAGGACTTTAGGATAGTTTTCGATCAGAGGTTTGACCAGTATTACTTAGGACCTGAACAATTGAAATATGGTATGAATGTATACGAGGGAGTTATAGAGCATCTTCACGCACTTATGGAGGGTAAGATTACAATAGATTATAGAGCTGTGCATCTGATGTTCGAGCATAAAAAATCTGTATATACCAGATTGCAGTATGTTAAAAGCAAGTATGCCGGATTGAATGGATTCGAAGAGCTGGCTAATGAGTATCAGAAGATTGTGGACATTGTTGATTCTGCAAGACGCTTGTTTTTAAAACATACTTTTACCGGTGAAAATGACTATAACCTGATACCTGACAAAGAGGTTGTGGCACAAATAATTGAGAAATTAGAAGAGGCAAGAGATATGGAAAAACAGGTACTAACAGAAATATGCGGACTGTTAAAGCCTTAAGGTGGAAGATTTTTGTATAATAGCTGCAAATACTGTACTAAACAAAGAGATAATAGGAAACCATCAGATAATTGGCGGTAATCCTGCCAGAGTTCTCAAAAGTAACATAACATGGAAACCTATAGATTAGAATTTTTCAATTTGGAGGGGACAAAATGGATTCAAACAAGCGATTTTGCGTAAAACTGATTCACTGCGGTAATAAAAACCTAGCAAACAATGAGGATAATGCTCAAAAAAATATTTTCTTCATGCCTATAGGCTTTTGTGCATTAGGCAGCGTTTTAAGAGAAAATGGTTTTGATTTGGAGTTAATACATTCTGATCTGGTGGATAGTAAAACCCTTTTTGATACAACTGACTTTAGTAAAGTTGATTTAGTAGGATTTGACTGCCATTGGGCAAATCAAAGCCTTGTAGTAATGGAGGCAGCAGAGCTGATTAAAAAAATAAACCCAAATATATTTGTGTATCTTGGAGGTTATACTGCAAGTTTATTTTGCGAGGAAATAATTCAGGAATTTCAACAGGTTGATGCTGTTATAAGAGGTGACGGAGAAGTTCCAATAGTTGAGCTTTGCAAAGTATTACATGAAATTAAACTACACAACAATCCAAATAATAAACAAATCCAAGATCTTTTAGGGACAGTACAAAATCTGGTATGGAGAGATGAAGCCGGTAAAGTAATTCTGAACAAATTCTCTTATGTTGGAACAGCTGAAGATATAGACAGATTGGATTTTGCTGCCTTTGATCTTCTAAGAGACTGGGAACAGTATCGTTTGCTTTGTAAATTCTGGACAAGATTCGAGGAAATTAATGAAGAGGCACTGTTTTTTCTTTGTATCGGAAGAGGTTGCCAGTATGCGTGCCTGTTTTGCGGAGGAAATTGCGAAGCACAAAGAAGAATGAACAATAGAGGATGTGCTTCAGTAAGGTCTATGGACTCGGTGATACAGACTATCAGAAAAGCTGTAGCTATGGGATTTCGTACGATGTATACATGCTTTGAGTTCGAAGGAAGTGATGAATGGTATATAAAACTGCTAAGAAGGGTCAAGCAGGAGGGTCTTGATATTAATTTTATTTACGGTTCATGGAGACTTCCTTCAAATGCTCTTATTGATGCTTTTTCAGAGTGTTGTAAGTATGTGATGATGGAGATTTCACCCGAAACGGGAGTAGAAGAATTAAGAAGGAAGAACAAGGATGTAAGGCTCTATTATTCTAATGACCAGTTGGAAAAATGCCTTGACTACATTCAGACAAAGAAGAATATTAAAATTCAGCTTTACTATGGGTATTTTCTTGTAAGGGATACAGAAAAGACAATAACCGATACATTAAAGTACATAATGAAGTTGGCTATTAAATACTCCGATTTTGTAGAGCAGGAATATTTTAATTTCTCAACCGATCCGGGTTCCCTGATATTTTTCTACCCGGAAAAGTACGATATTGAAATGAAAGTAAGGACTATAAAACATTATATAGATTATATTAAGGAAACCTATATAAACAATAAGGAAAGCTCTTGCGATATGAGAGTGTTTAATCCACGAAGCATGCCAATAGAGGTTGTAAGCGAGATTGATAGGAAAATCAGACTGATTAATTATCTTTTCACAACTTATAGAACTACTGTATCAACTATACTCAGAAGAACTCAGAACCCTGATATTATAGTAAAACTTCTTAATGACAGCAGCTTATTGAAGAGTACTGATGAAAAACTTTCTCCCGATGAATTTAAAGAACTGCTGGTTGACGCTTGTAGCAGAAATAATTGCCTTGACATAGGGCTTCTGACAAAAATAAGTGTTGAATGTGAAAAACAAAAGACTGATTATGAAGCTGCAAAGCCTGCGCCTCAAATATGGATTCAGAACACCGAAAATACTGAGCTTGAAGGAAGCGAAACTGTAGAGGCAATGTTGGAATACATAAACATTGATAGAAAAGGAATTGACGAGAATCAAGATTTTGACTTTGATTTTGATACACTGTTTAAATAACTGATGATTTTATGTAAATTTATAAAAAGAAACTATGCTGATTTTAGATACATTAAGAAAATAAGCATATGTTTCTTTTTTGTCCAGATTAAATGATAAGATATAAGAAAATTAGCTTAAGGAACCATAAAAAACAACTAACAAAACCTTGCATTTTGTACTCTATAATGATATAATACTCTAGATAGGGCCTTTCAAGTTGTGCTTAAAATGATCATAAGAAGGAAAGCTTCGTTGATTTCAAGTTATTATGTAGTGTAAAGAATCGTAAGAACTCAGTGCAATTCCAGCAACACGGAATATCTCTTTTATTATTTGTGTTAACATCAATAAAATAAGTGAATATGGAAAAAAATGTAGAAAGTTATCGTATAAGACAGGAGTGGTTACTTTTGGATGAACGATTGTTAGAACTACATAAAAGAAATAAATTAATGTCTGCAATTCTTTGCGCTTGTGTTGTATTAGGAGCCGGTTCTGCCTTTAAATACCCTATCACAATGATGGCAGTAATAAAGTATGCATCGCCAGTTGCATTGATCACGGTCTTTCTTGTTTGGAGAAAAATTGGTATTGAATATATGATGTATGTTGTAGCTTTAGCTTTTAACTTTATCTCCTTTTTCATGATAAAGAGCACAACAGATTTTACTAATTCTCTCATTTTATATTTAGGTATGGCAATTGTATCCATCTATCATAATTACCGTCCTTTATTGCTCAATGGGATCATTGGCATATTTGTACTAAACTTTGCACTTTTTACAAAGCCAGGATATGCTGAAATAGATAAATTTTCTCCTAATGCATATTTTATCTTTTGCTTAATTGCTTTAGTCGCACAAAGTCGTATTGGTGCTAAAATGATGGCAAAAATTAAGGAAGGCGAAATCGAAGCAAAAAATGCAAAGAAAAAAACAGATGAACTTCTGGAGAAGGTTTCTCATTCAGTAGAGATCCTCAGAAAGTCAACTATAAACCTTCAAGGGAATGCAACATCTACAGGTACAATATCCAAAGAACTAGTAGCAGCCTTTAAAGAAATGTCTGTTGGGATAGAAACCCAAGCTACAAGTTTTTGTGATGTTTTGCAAGCAATGCATGATGTAACAGCCACTGTTCAGCAAACAAGTGATTCATCATCCAATATGAGCCAGAAGTCTAAGCATACAGCTGAAGTAACTAGAGATGGCCAGGACAAAATGAAAATAATGTCCAATCAAATGCTAGGTATAGACCATTTTGTTGATAGTACATCCATAGCAATGGGTGAAGTAAATGAAGAAAGTGTGAAAATCGAAAATATTGTTTCTATGATCAAAAGTATCACCAATCAGACCCATTTACTATCCTTGAATGCTTCTATAGAGGCCTCAAGGGCTGGGGAGCATGGAAAAGGGTTTTCTGTTGTAGCAACCGAAATTCGAAAACTTGCACTAGATTCCCAAAATGCTTCCCAACAAGTTGACGTAAGCATTAGACTGATACAAGAGAAAATTCGCCAAGTAAACGAATTGGTACAGAATGGACTTCAAACAGTAATTTCTGGCAAACAGTCAGTGAGCATAGTGGAGCAGCTGTTTGATCAAATTAAGACAAATTCCGAAGAAGTGCTTAAGCAAGCTGAGTCACTAAGTTTTATGAATGAGCGGCTGTTACAATCGGCACATAAAGTTACCGAGGAGATGGGAACAGTAGCCGGTATATCAGATGAATCATCCGCTTCAGTTGAAGAAGTACTTACCAATGCAGATGTCCAGCAAAACCAAGTTAACAGCATGATAGCAAGTATTGAAGAACTAACTGAGCTAATGAAAACGTTGGATCAGCTTGTCAATCAATAATTACGATAATTAAACACTCAGTGTTCTAAAAATGGAGCACTGAGTGTTTTTTATATTTTGAATATTCTTTACGTCTTAGGTGGAAAATTGTTTTATTGTATAGAAACAAAGCTTTCTTAATACTTCAAGGCATCATACATTTTGCCCATAAACAATATGGTACCTGTGGTATCCTCTGTAATGAAGAATAAAAACGGCCTGTCTGCAATAAATGAAGGAGGATTTTCTTTAAGACATGCTTCGTTTACTGCTATTCCACTTACTCCAGCTGCTTCACTGCCCTCTTCATTAACTTCGACAACAGCTTTATGCTTCACGTTGCTTATATAAAGCCCACCATCGCCCATTCCTGTAAAATCCGCATTAACTTCAAAAGCTTCTTGCATTCCCATAGAAGCTAAAACTTCCTTCAGATTATTAACATCATATTCCAGTTTAAACCTTGGAATATTTAGCTGAACATCATCCACCTTTGAAATGCAGTTTTTTATATCTTTCCATTTGCTTTCATCAAGACTCTTTATAAAGTCATTAATTGAAACATTCTCAGAGGGAAGCACACAGTACATCGATGTTTCCTCTTCTCTATACGGAAGTCTTACCACCCTGAAATCATCCTTTGCACCATACTCTAATTCACAGTTTTTGGTCATCATCATAACTTCTTTTGTTTCTCCATTACCCGAATGAAAATCCTTATTGAATGTACGTTTTTTATCAAATTTCTCGGTCCATTCTCCTTTAAAATAAACTGCATTTATAAGATACATTGACACATCAGCGGAGATAGGAGGTTCAATTATTTTCTTGATCTTATTCTTTGTTGAGTCCGCAACCCAATCATTAATCTTATTAGCGGCATCTGGCTTTGAAAAATCCAATTCTGAAACACGCGCCCCAAAAACATCTTTATTTACATTAATAAACTCATCCTTTAGCTTTTTACCTTCTCTAACCCATATGGAGTTGTTAATGTCTAATTGAATTCCTTTATCGGCCTTACCCAAACCGGTTAGTAAACTTTTATAACTTTTATTAACTGAATCAAGTTCCATGCCTTCATACTTTAGTGCCTGCATCATACCTTCCTTTGTAGTAGTGCCTGCACCTTGGAGAGCCATTGAAAGCGCAGTTGAAATGCTGAGCGGAGAAATAAAAATATTCTTATCGATATCCTTTTCATTAAGTCTTGAAAATATATCAAAGGCAAATTGTGTATTGCCCATAGATGGCGAATTTCCCTTAAAATCAACTTTGTTAACCTCAACCACTGCAGAATTTTTTTTGCCGACGTCTGTTGATTTGTTGTTTTCGGCCACTTCTGAATTTTTACTTCCTGCACAGCCTGTTAATATGCTCAACATAGTAACAAAAGACATCACAATGCAAACTGATTTTCTCATTTTTTAAACCTCCAATTATGATATTATTAATTGTTTTGACGTTAGTATTTATAATTTTGTTTCATTAAAAAGATAATTATTTCAATTATTTTCAAGCTAATTTCTGTAAGTTTTTTGAAATAGTTTGTTTTTTTATTGACTATATATCGATCATCTATATATAATGTTATATGTAGATGATCGATATATAATTATTTAGGGAGTGGTGCAATGAAAATAGACAAAAGCCTTATGTCCGGAAGTACAACCATGTTGATACTTAGACTGCTTGAAAATAGTGATATGTATGGATACCAAATGATTGAGGAACTGGAGAAACGCTCACAAAATATATTTACGCTCAAGGCGGGGACTCTTTATCCCATACTCCACACACTAGAACAACAAAACATGATAGAGTCCTACGATGCGGAAATTGATAGTGTAAGACCACGTAAATACTATCGCATTACAAAAGACGGCAAAAAAATGCTTAACGAGAAGAAGGCTGAGTGGAAAGCATATTCATCTGCAGTAAACCAAATTCTAGGAGGAGCTAACTATGTCAGAGTATAAGAAGGATATTCAGGATTTTTTACAAAAAGCATGCAGCCAGATACGTTATAAAAGTATTCACAGCAATATAATTAATGAACTCACTGACCATATCGAGGAGCAGAAAAGCCAATATATAAAGCAAGGTCTTAATGAGGAAGAAGCAGCTACAAAGGCGGTAGAACAAATGGGTGATCCTGTTGTTGTAGGCAAACAACTGGATAAAGCCCATAGACCAAGAACCGAATTCTCAATACTGTCATTGGTCGCAATTTTAGTATTAATGGGAGGATTCGTCCAGTTCCTGATTTCAGGAGCAAATGAGAACACAGGTGCATTTTCACGATTCCTTATATATGCCCCTCTTGGCTTGGCAGCATTTATTCTTACATACTTTTTCGATTATACTCTTTTGGGGCGCTATCCAAAAACTGTGTACTTTATACTTTTTGCAGCAGTTATTGTTTATTCTCAATTTTCAGGTAGGATACTAGGCGTTTATCCTCATGTTTATTATTATGCCTTACTGTCTATACCCGTATTTGCAGGAATTGTATACGGCTATAGAAATAAAGGGTATATGGGGATTATTGCTTGCGGGATATTTTATGCTGGCACTGCACTTCTTTGTCTTTTAGCTCCAAGGGTTACAGCTTTTGCTCTGCTTTCTGTGTCCTGTCTTATAATATTGACAATTGCAATTGCAAAGGGATATTTCGGTGTACGCAAGGAAATTGGTATTGCACTTGTATATATTCCAACAATAATTACATTGATTATATCCATATTATTTTTGTGTATCCAAGCCCCATATAGGAGAGAAAGAATTGCAGTAATGTTGAACCCTGAACTTGATCCTATGGGAAGTGGTTACCAACACTTACTGGTAAAAAGAATAATTGAAGCTTCAAAGCCCTTTGGAGAAGCAGTACTAGGGGGAAAACTTTCAGATATGCCTTCTAATCATTTACTTCCCGGATGGAATACTGATTTTTCTTTAACATACATAATTGGATCTCTGGGTTATGTTGCAGGATTAGTCATAATCGCAGTTATTCTTGCACTTATCGTAAGAATGTTTATTTCAGTAACCAAACAAAAAAATTCATTTGGCTTCTTACTGTCTTATGCAGCATGCATAGCCATAACTGCCCAATTTATTTTATATGTTATTGCCAATTTAGGAGGGATCACAATATTTTCATCATTAACTCTACCGTTTATTTCCTTTGGGGGTTCGGGCTTCGTAGTAAACATGATACTTGCCGGCCTTGTATTATCGGTGTATCGCAGAACAGACATCGTTATCGACAGGATGCAAAGGAACACTCATACCAGGCGCTTATTTACGTTTGAAGATGGAAAACTTATAATTGATTTAGGGTTAAATTACAGCAAAAAACCAGTGGGTTAAAAGAATTATTATGGATTACTGCCAGTTTTTATACAAATCCTCTTTGCTCTGGAAGTAAATTATAATAAATTACTGTAGAATATTAATATAGTTCATTCAATTTTAAAAAATTTCCTGATAGTATATAAATGTATAAGTTACTATTTGTGATATATAACTTATAATTAACAGAAATTAGGGGAGGTAGTGGGTATGAGAAAAATGCTAATGAGTAAAGTATTGATGGCTACAGTAATTTTGGGTTTTATTTTCCTGAATGTTTTCAGCACCAGTGCAGCATACGTAAGTCAACCTGAACAGGATGAAGATCCGTTGGTAAAAACATTGACAATAGCGTTTAATAGTACATGTGTAGGGGAGGCTACTGTCGAACCGGCTGATTTAAATGGACAGAAAACAGTTCGTATTGGTACATATCAAAAGTTAAAGTATAATGTTGGTACTACAGTTTATATAACAAATTCTACTACCCGTGTTCGTTGTGCAGACATCTATCACGTATTATCGGGTGAGAGTAGCTTAACTGTTACCATGGATACGGACAAAAATGTGAGCTTTTCGTATTTAAGTGAACCTGCGGAACCTTCACCATCACCTACAATTGAGTCAACTCCTGTTACTACCCCTCAGCGTTTAAAGGGTGACGTGGATAGAAGCGGAACAGTTAACAGTATTGATTTTGCTCTATTTAGACAGTGGCTATTGGGCATTGTAAGGGATATTGATCTATGGGCTGCTGATATTGATGGCGATGGCAGAGCTTCGCCTATAGATTGGGGTTTTCTCAGACAATATATGCTTGGAATGAGAACGACTTTATAGAGTAGTTTGTAGCAATCTACCTTGTATAAATAGTATAAGTTTAAAAAAGCTTTATTCTTAAGATGGATGAAGCTTTTTTAGTTAATTTTTCCGCTAAATGAAATAATTATTAAAAATAATGGGTAAGTTGTAAAATAAAGTGACGGAAGAAGCAAAAAATTGAGACTCATGGTAAAATCCATTGTATAATGTTTAGCAACCACGAAAAACAAACAAAGGAGAAAACCATGAGCCAGATTAATAATACCGCAAAAACAAAAAAATATAAACACCTAAAAGCAAGAGAAAGATATAGTATTGAAATATTGTTAAAAGAGGGATTAAAACCTTATGAAATAGCACAGCGCATGCAAAGAGGTATCAGAACAATAGAAAGAGAAATATCGAGGGGAAAGATAAAGCTTGTGAACTCTGATTTGACTTACAGAGAAGAATATTGTGCAGATGTAGGGCAACGAATATATTATGAGAATGCAAGGAACAAAGGACCTGGATTAAAGATAGGTAAAGACCACAAATTAGTCAAACACATAGAAAAAAAGATTGT
>NZ_JH556658.1:795614-861853 GCF_000179595.2 Acetivibrio cellulolyticus CD2
AAACGTGAAGGGAAAGGTGCAGTATTACTGGTTTTAAGTGAGAGAAGTATACGCGAGGAAATAATAATCAAAATGCCATCAAAGACACAAGAATCAGTAGTAGCAGCACTAGATTGTTTGGAGAAGAAATATGGTAAATCATTTAAGGATAAATTCAAAACAATAACAGTGGATAATGGTAGTGAATTTCTTGATTATGAAGGCATAGAACGGTCTGTGAGGGCTGGAAAAGATAAAAGGGTGAAACTATATTATGCACATCCATATAGCTCCTGGGAAAGAGGCACAAACGAAAATACAAACAAGCTAATACGCCGATTTATACCAAAAGGAACAGATATAGGGAGAATAAGTAAAAAGACGATAAAATGGATAGAAACATGGATAAATAACTATCCAAGACGAATATTAGCATATAAGTCTGCAATTGATATGGCTGCAAGTTAAAACCTTGGGACTCTGTCCCAAGCCCTGTCCTCGCCAGAAGGCAGCCGGTCTGTCATAACAGACCGGGAACAAAAGGATGATAGTGCAATGGATGTAAAGGGTCTCCGGCTTTGCCTACGATGAACGAGCTATGCTCGCCCTTGACATCCCGAACAATAGTGCCAATAGTTTGCATTATACAAGTTTACCAAAATTTTACCGTCACTTTAACTTGCAATTTATATTATTAAAAATAATGATAAATATTCCTTGACATGACAATCTTACCTGTGTTAATATTAGATCATTCTGCTCACAAAAATGTTGTTGAGCTAGACATGAAATATTTAATGTTGAAAATGAGAAAGGAGGATTACAATGTATCAATATAGAAGCTACGATTTTGAACAGATTAATATTGCGATGAAATTATCAGGAAAACCAAGTATTGATATTGGCATACATTGGCTTAATCCTCTATTTGTAAAGTGTTGATAAATGAAAGTTTATTACATAGTTTATAAGGGCGGTTAAGTTATAGGAATTGTGACTTAACCGCTTTATATTTTTAACCGAGTTTAATTTGAAAAGCAAATTTTTGAAAGGAGGATTATCAATGTATCTACTTAGAAGTGCTTGTAATGAAAAAATTAATAAAGCGATTGAATCATCATATAAACCAAGTATTGATTTACGCATATATTGGCTTAATCCTCTATTGCATAAATGCGAGAAGGTATTGTAACCGGGAAAGTTTTTGTAAAGGGTATTACAATAAAAGCATTTACGAAGAGAGTGTTAAGTCTGAGATAAAGGATTTGACACTCTCTTTTTATTTGATAATCAAGAGCTTATAAACATATTAATTATGTGCCTGTGGCTCAGTTGGAAGAGCTCCCGGCTTTTAACCGGGTGGCCGTGGGTTCGAGTCCCACCAGGCACACCATAAAATTTCGGTAAGTAGCTTAATGGTAAAGCTCCATGCTGATATATTCGAGGTGCTTTGAAGACTACATTGGCTGTTAACCAAGTGGTTGTGGGTTCGAGTCCCATTCGGCCTTGGGCCGGTAGCTCAAAAGGATAGAGCACTAAGTGTCTTCAGCTACTTTCCTCGAATAGAAAATTTAATTAATCCGAGGTGCATAAAAGACTACATTCCAATCAAGCGGCGATAGCGCCCGCGGGTTCGAATCCTGCCTGTTAATAACAGTGGCCGAGTGGTTAAAGGCACTTGAGTATGTCTTTTGCTACCTTCCTCGGATTTAAATTTGAATATATGAGGTGCCTTTGAAGACTACATACTTGACTTTCACTCAAGATGGGTTCAAAGCCCAAAAAGGTCTTCTTTATATTCCTCATGTAAATATAAAGGCATGAATGAAAAATTACTTACGCTATTTTGCATGCGAGTTGTAGCAAAATTATAGAGGAAGTTATTTGGTCATCACGCTAAAACAATTGCGATTGGCAGGTGAAAACAGTGTTGAAAGGACTAAAAGGATTTTTGAAATCAAATGAAAAACTTACGTATGAAGGTGGCAAAGCATATGAATTAAGCTTTGAAGAATTTGTGGCAGAAATGTTTTCTCTAGGACTTGTAAAAGGCAACTTTTATCAGTCTGACTTAGAGGTTATTGAGAATACAAAGGACATCATGAAGAAAGCCCTTCAGCAATGCCCTGAATGGGCAACAAAATGTGCGGTATATGGTCAGGAGTTTAATAGCTTGAAGCTCGTTCCTACAATATGGTTGGTATATCTATCAACTCTAGATGATAAGGAATTGTTTAATAAAGCGTTTGAGAGGATTATAACCAATCCGAAAATGCTGCATGACTTTATGACGCTTGTAAGAAAAGGTGGAATCCGTGAGGGTATGGGCAGAAGTGTTAAACGTGCCATAAATCACTGGCTAAATAACAAATTGAATGATTACTATGCTACAAGGTATAAAGTGAAGCTTGGAGAAGTGATAAAGGTTGCAAGGCCCATAGCGGTTGAACGTATCCAGCCATTTGTTGATTACATAATCAATGATAATGAAGAAGCTTTTGAAAGGGCAAGTGCTTTGAAAGAAGTGATTAATACACTAAATGAAGGTAAATTGGACAGCAGCACTGTAGAGCTTGTAAGCAAACATAAGCTGCAGCTTGAAGAGTTGAAGCATACTTTTGGTAATCTTTCAAATGAGCACAAAAAGGTAATTTTTGAGTTCATGGTGCCTGGACTAAAATATAATGCCCTCACTTCAAACCTTGTAACAATCGAGAGGGTATTTGCAACAGAGACAAGGAAAGTCAAAAAGGCTTCCGAACATGGCGTATTTGATCAGGTAGAGGTTGTAAAAAGTAATATACCTAAGGAATTAGTTGATATTGTTGCTAAAAAGCTTTCAGATTATGAGGCTTACAGGAAATCAAGGATGCTTCCTTTTGGATTAATTACTGCAAATGCCATGACGATTACACCAGAATGGAAAAAGGCAATTGACAGCGTTCTTATAAAAAGCGGAAGGGATGTATTCAGCGTACCTGCTAATATTGGAGTAAGAATTGGTGTTGATACATCAGGTTCGATGGGTACAAAAGTAACATCAAGCCTATCGGCTGTTGATGTAGCTTCACTGTTTGGCTCAATGGTTTACATGAGCATTAAAAACTCAAACGTCTATGCGACTGCAACTTTTACAAAAAAGGTTGATGTAAACAGGTATGAAAACTTGTTTGAAAATGCAAAGCGTATTGTAAAGACAGATGTTGGCTATGGTACTTGCTTTGAACCCTTGTTAGATGAGTACATGGGTGAGAAATATGTTGTATTAATCACTGACGGTCAGCAGTCAGACAATATTGAGGCTAAGTGGGCAAAACTTCACAACAGGCCCAAAGGCTCGAAACTTATTATCTGGCATGTTGTAGGTTACAACAACAAAGTTTCAAACCGGGCTGATGTTGTTTACCTCAAAGGTTTCAGTGACAGACTGCTTTCTGTCCTGAAAAATATCATAGAGGATAAAGCAGGACAGTTTGAGCAAATTGAGGGAATTAAATTGTAAGGTTGCAAAGTTTGTGGCCTTACATGCAAAAGTTAGTTTATTGAAAGATATAAGAGGAGGTAATACCTTGAATAAAGAAATATTTATAAAATACCCTGAAATGAAAACATTATTTAAACTGGTTCCATCTACTGAAAGTGGCAGGAAGTGGGATGCAACGAGCGGTGAAATACTTCCGGAAACTGCAGCCCTGCATTTTACACCTTTAGATGAATTGGTATTTACAGAGAAAATTGATGGTACCAACATGGGCATAAGGGTAACAGATGGTATTGTTACACATGTACAGAAGAGAGAACATATATGTGACAGGAATGATAAGGGAGATAATTTCTATTTTGAAGTAGGGGACTTGATCACTAAGACTATAGAAGATAAGAAAATTGTACAGCTTAATAATGTAATAATCTACGGAGAATTATGCGGTGAGAAGATACAAAAGGGAGGCAACTACTTTCAAGGCAGAAGGTTTATCATTTTTGACATATTTGATACTGTGGAAGAAAAATTCTTTACATGGGATGCAGTAAAGCATTTCGCTAATGAATTAGGTATTGAGACAGTTGCGGAAATTAATTATGATAAAGATGACCTTAAGGTTGAAAATGTCAAAGAATTTATCCTCAATCAGAAGTCTGTTTATAATGATAAGTTCGGTGCAGAAGGAATAGTAATAAGACACAGAAAAGATACATTACCTGTAAGAAGGTATATGGCTAAGATAAGAAAAAAGGATTTTAAAGCTTAATAGTTGATCCGGGAAGTCGTAAGGTGTTTGCTGCGGTTTCCCGGATTGAGCTGTTTAGTGTAAAATTAAAGGAAACCAGGTGAGATTTTTATGTTAAATAAAATATTAAAATATCCGAGAACACAACATATTGAAGGTTCGCGATGCCAACCTGGAGATGAGGATTTAGACAGTATACCTTTTAGCAAAATTGCTAATAGGTTCATAGTTGTTGAGGAAAAAGTTGATGGAGCAAATAGTGGAATAAGCTTTAGCCCTGAAGGTGAACTGCTGCTGCAAAGCAGGGGACATTACTTAACAGGCGGGGGAAGAGAAAAACATTTCAACCTGTTTAAAACATGGGCAAGTAGTCATACTGCCGAACTTTGGGATGTTTTAAAAGATCGGTACATAATGTATGGGGAATGGCTTTATGCAAAGCACACAGTTTTTTACGATTTGCTTCCTCAATATTTTATGGAGTTCGATATATTCGATAAAGAGGAAAATATATTCTTAAGTACTGAAAGACGAAAAATGATGCTTAAAGATCATAGGTTTATAACATCTGTATTGGTATTGTTTGAAGGTAGACTGAAGTCGCAAAAAGAACTTGTTGGTACGATTGGAAAATCGCATTTTAAATCTGATGATGCAAAAGAGAAGTTAATAGAAATGTGTTTAGATAAGGGTTTAAATGCTGAGCAGGTTCTAAGGGAGACAGATCCGAGTAATTTGATGGAAGGGTTGTACATTAAGGTTGAAGAGGATGGGGAAGTGAAAGAAAGGTACAAATATGTACGTGCAAGTTTTCTTACCACTGTAACTAATTCTGAAACCCATTGGTTAGACCGACCGATAATTCCTAATTTACTTAAGGATGGAGTAGATTTATTTTAGTAACAGAGGTGAGGTGCAATATGATAAAAGAATATAATCAAAAAATTGGATATTGTCCCACAGAACCTGACTGGAGCATTAATTGGGAACAGTTATATGGGCAATTCAGTTGGCTTAAGTCAATGGAAGGAACTTTACAGGACCCAGTATTCCATGCCGAAGGAGATGTGCTAACGCATACAAAAAAGGTGTGCGAGTCGCTTACACATTTGGAGGAGTGGAGGCGTTTAGAAGAACCTAGTCGCTTTGTTCTCTTTGCAGCTGCACTCTTGCATGATATTGCAAAACCAATTTGTACAAGAGTTGATAGTGATGACCATTTTTCTTCAAAGGGGCATGCTTTAAAAGGTGAGTTAATAGCTAGGGAGATAATATATAAGAATCAAGGGTTTAATTATAAAATACCTTTTGAAGTGCGTGAAATGATAGTAAAACTTGTGCGTTATCACGGCTTACCTTTGTTTTTCCTGGAGAAGGATAATCCTGTTCGGTCAGTAATAGAGGCCAGCCAATCAATTCCTATGGATTGGCTAGCTTTACTAGCAAAATCGGATGCTTTAGGAAGGATATGTCCTGATCAAAATGAGCTCTTAGAACGTATTGTACTTTTCTCTGAATTTTGCGAAGAACAAGGTTGCTACAGAGGAGCGAGAAAATTTGCAGATGCTTTTAGCCGTTTTAAATACTTTCAAAAGGAAGATGGCAACCCGGATTATGCAGCATTTGATGATACGGACTTTACGGTTATTCTTATGTCTGGTTTGCCTGCGTCAGGAAAAGATACTTTTATCGAAAAAAACTATCGCGGTTTAGAGGTAATATCTCTTGATAGAATACGTGATGAACTAGATGTATCTCCTGAAGAGGATCAGGGGTATGTAGTGCAAACAGCAAAGGAAATGGCCAGAAAGATGTTAAGGAAACACAAACCTTTTATATGGAATGCAACAAACCTAACAAAGAACACCCGAAGACAGCTAATAAGTTTATTTACATCCTATGGAGCCAAGGTAAAGCTAATATATCTTGAGGCACCTTATCTGGAAATCTTAAGGCGAAATAGGGAACGCTCAAGAAATGTACCAGAGAAAGTTATTGAAAGAATGGTTAAAAAGTTAGAGGTACCTGATATTACTGAAGCTCACGAAGTGAAGTGGATAACCTGCTAGATATTTGTTTCATCAGAAGATTTTGTTCTTATTTAATTAAGGTATAAGCCTGTTTTAGTGTCAAATGACGCAATTACTTGACCTGAGCATTAGAAGCTGTTGCCGAAAGCTTGATAATTTGAAGCAAAAATGCCACGGATGGCATTTTTAGCGTCTCGGGACAGGATGTCCCATAGACGCGTGCAAAAATTATCAAGCTGAGGCTACAGCTTCTATGCGAAGGTCACGTAATGGAGTCGTTTGACACTAAAACAATAGGCACTCCCCTTCCTACAGGTTCCAAAATCGCAGTACCACCAAATTTCATTGCTTCTACATAAATAATAGAAAATCAGCAGTTTGTGTGTTATTATATTGGAGAACAGAAAAGGTTACATAAATTTTGCTATCCAATCATGTTTCAAAGGAGTTTAGAAATGAAAAAAAATAAAGAATCTGATTATGAAAAGCAATTAAATATAAAAATTGAAGAGCGTTTAAGTAGTATTGAAAACCCTGACTATTTATTTGCAAAACGATTTGGCAAAAAAGACTATTTGATTACGTTTATAGTTGGGGTTTTCTGTCTGGCTGCTTTGATTTATGGCGCATATCTATAGGTTGAGACTAGTGGCCCGTAGCAGAATACTGTACGAGGCGCATACAGAGGAAGCACATTTTTAGAATATGAGAGATTAGAAAATAGTAATGTAAAAAGCACTGGAAAGTGAGGCGCTGAAGTGAAGAATGATATAAATCAGGAAATAGAAAAAGAGGCGGTCTTCGGGATTACACCTATACTTCAAAGTGAAAAAATTTATGGGTTTATGGATGCTTTTTTGGTACTGTCAGGGTACTGTATTGCTACCTGGAGCTACACGCAAGGGTCTTATCTGGCGACGCTGGTAAATTTTAAACAGCTATTAATCGGGGCTTTTTTAGGGGCCATTCTTATGCTGGTTATTTACCAGCTTCCTGTTATTTTGTCTGTCAGATATGGCATTGATGTCTGGATATGGCTGAGATCTGTATTCGGACATTCCGGAGTCAAAATCATGACAGTCATTATTATTGTCATAAATTTTCCATGGTATGCAGTTTGTGCGGAACTGTTTTCGTCATCTATGACAAATCTTGCAGCACTTTTTGGCCTTAAATTACCCGATTCATTGCATGCGATTTTAGGAATTCTGTGTGTGTTGATTGGAACTTTTATTGCGTATAAAGGAATTGGTACAATCACCTGGACCACACGTATTTTGGTGCCATTACTTTTGGGAGTAGGAGTGATGGTGGTTATCATAGGATTTACTTCAGTGCCCTTTGATGTAATATGGAATTACAAGCCCGTGGATAATGGGTATTCAAATAAGATTATTCCTTATATCATTTCCATAGAAGCAAATTTCGCATTTGTTATTACTCTGGTTGGTGGTATGTCGGGAGTGCCTAGGTTAACCAAAAATGAGAATTCGGGATTTTGGGCAGGAGTGCTTGGACAGGGACTGTCAGGTTCTTTTTTTGTAGTTGTTGGCGCAGTTATGTCAATTGCCATGCAACATGTAACAGGTAAGATGATAGATGATGCTACAATTATGCTGGCTACGTTATCGGTTCCGGCACTTGCACTTGCTTCATTATTGCTGGTTGCATTTGCAAATATCGGTACACAGGCAGTTGGTTCCTATCTGTATGCAGTTATGTTGAAATCCTCCTTTAAAAAAGCGGATTATCGTGTGCTTATCATGATTTTGGCTTTGTATGTGAGCATCCTTTGTGTCTGGGGTAAGATTATTGAATTCTTTGGCTCTTTTCTTACCCTCAGTGCATGTATTTATGCACCACTTGCTGCACTTTTGTTTGTAGATTTCTTTTTTGTTCGTAAACAAAAGCTGGCACTCAGGTCGGCTTTTGGCATGCCGGGATATCACGCATATGATTATACAAAGGGAATTAATTGGATTGGTTTTTTCTGTGTAGGTGCAGGTATTGCCATGTCACTTCTTATTTATAATCCGATTACTGGAGAAGTGCACAATATGTTTCTATTTCATTTAACACCTACAGGTTTTTCTTTCATGGGAACGGGGATATTGTATTATATTTTTAGCAGGATACCGTCTACACGCAAATATCTGCTTCGCGATAGAGAAGAACTTACTGTTTAGTGGTAGAGTTAAAGAAGTGAGGTCAATATGAAAAAGAATAAAAAGATAGTAACAAAACCTTTTGATCGCAATATGAAACCTCCAAAGCAAAACATTTTCTTTATGCCGCTTATATGGCTTTATTGCTGGTGGGTTACCAGAAAAGGAAAACTGAGAATAAACAAGGTTCGGATGAGTGGATTAAAGCCACCATATTTGGTGCTTGGAAGTCATCATGCTTTTATGGATTTTTGCGTGACACCATTAGCATTATTTCCACATAGGGCAAATTATGTGTCGGAGTTGGAAGGTTTTGAGGCCTATGGCGAATGGCTATATAGACAGATTGGGTGTCTTGGAACCAGAAAATTTGTAAATGATTTGGCTTTAATTAAAAATATTAAAAGAGTAATTGACTGGAAAGGAATTTTAGTATTATATCCTGAAGCACGGTATGCCAATGTTGGTACAAACTCTAAGTTGCCCGAATCTGTTGGCAAATTGGCGAAGATGTTAAAGGTTCCTATTGTAGTTATTAATATGAGGGGAAACTATCTTAGGTCTCCAATATGGAATTTAACTACAAGAAAGGAAGCAATATTGGATGCCACTATTACGCAGGTATTTACCAAGGAAGAGGCAGCTAAAGCAACGGTAGCAGAAATAAATGCAAAGTTACAGGAATTTTTAATATATGATGAATATGCATGGCAATATGAAACAAAACAAGCTATTACCTACGAAAAACGTGCAGAAGGAATTGAACTGGCATTATATCAATGTCCTGTTTGTAAGTGCGAATTTCAGATGGCCTCAGAGGGCGCAGACATATTCTGCAAACATTGTGGTGAACGATGGCATATGACAGAGTATGGAAGTATGGAGCATTTGAGTCAAAAAAATCGTTTGCTCAGGGAGTCTTATAATGGAATCTCAGATAGTACTGTAGATTTCACTCATATACCAAATTGGTACGAATGGGAACGAAGTCAGGTCATAAAAGAGATTGAAAAAGGCGCATATTTTCTGAACATAAAGGTGCATATTGAGGTATTGCCTAATGCGGTAAATTTTATTGACCTTGGAGAAGGTACATTGAGGCATGATATGAAAGGATTTTATCTAACATTTAAAGAATATGATGAGGATGAAGAAAAAACGCTTCACTTTTCATCCATTTCGATGACTTCGATTCATACAGAATATAATTACCGAGGGAAGGGGCAATGTGTAACATTGTCTACGGTTGATAATACTTATTTCTTGTTTCCAAGATGTGAAGGCTTTAATGCTACAAAAATTCAATTTGCAACAGAGTATTTATATGAATTGGCTAAATTGGGAGGAAAAAAAATAAGCAGTATTAACAGTTAAATTACTCATTTTGGAGTACTGAGCCTCTTTGGAACAAACAAGGCCTGAAGTGAAAATATAGGCGAAACTATATTTTTATTTCAGGCCTTGCTCTTATGCTCAGCGCAAATATATAAACTTTACTATAAATGCTATTAAACCACACTCATACCCAACAGAATCATTCTCGACAATGCAAAATCTATTTTTTTGAAATAACCATTGACCAGTTAACAATATAAATAAAGTTTTTTTGAGTAATATTTATGCACTCCTTGGAATTAAAAGAGTTTTGAATAAAATAATATCTCCAAGCATCTTTTATATTGTTTTTTAACATCAACATATTTTAAACCCTCTATTATTTTGCTTTATAAATTGCCATAATTGTTACATCGTCAACCTTAACTTCACCCATCTTTTTATACATATCGTCTGTATTATTTTTCAATGAGTATGAATTCAGAACTGTATAAAGTGGGTTAGATATAAATAGATCACAACCGCTTACATTGTTTGAAAAGTTTCTATCAACTACATAATGAAACTTTGTATGCTCATCAAGCGAAATATCATATGCCTCTACAAGGCCATACCATGATGGCCACGAATCACCGGTAATTGTGACTTTCTCATCGTTATCAAGCGTCTTGGCATAATCTGTTAGGCATTTGGTAATTGATACATTCCAATAATCAAATTCAAAGTTTTGAGCCTTATTATTTGCCATAAAATTATAATAGCAAAACTGAGTGCCGGGATTTGTAATAATCCATATTGTACTGATAACCAACTGAATACTGATTAAAGCAGCAGTAACAACGCCTGCGATTTTACGTCCATCAGTTAGTATCTTCAGAGCACCCATAGCAACGATAATTAGGGGAGCATAACAGAAATAGAAATGTCTCCAACTATTGTATAAAGTTGAATGCTTTATAATTGCAATCAAAGCAGGAACAAGCACAAATATAAGCAACATTACATAATACTTGCTACTTTTGTCAAAGAATTTCCTGAAGCCGTTTCTGATGCTGTCAAATATGATTACCGGTATTCCAGCAGCACAGGCTGCCACTACAAGTACTGGTGTTGTAATTGCAAACATAACAGGCAGATAATGCCAAGGAAGAGGGTTTACAGAATTTTGCCATATCTTGCCCATATAAAGAACAGTGCCATCCCATCTTGAAAAATTCATTGAATAAAGCAGTGTGTATTTTAGTTGTTCAAAGAATCCATACCAGCATGCAGGAGTTATTAGCCAATATACTCCGAAGAAGAAAACTACACAAAAAACTCCGGATAGAATAGGTATCTTCACTTTTTCGTTTGTTTTCTTGTGTGTATAAATGAGATTGATAATATACAGTACTCCTATAAGAAAGATAAGCCAGAATCCGATAAACCTCATATTTGCAGCAAACGCTGCAGCTGTTCCGGTAATGATACCGTAAAATATATTGCGCTTCTCGGTAAACAGAACTGCAAAATTAAACGTTATAACAACTAGTGCGAGAAATACAGTGTCCTTTGAATTATATGTACTTTCAGCAAAAAACCTTGGTGCGAGATACGTAAGAAGAGTTGCAGCTACACCGTATGCCTTGCTTCCGGTAAGCCTTTTGACTACACTATAAAGACATATAAGTCCAAACCAGAAAATCCCGAATGTAAAGAAACGCTGATACATAATACTCTTAAAAAATGAACCGGTCAAAAAATCAAGTACCATCGATGGGTAATAAACTGCCTGTCCATGATCCCTATCAGCACTTTGATGAACAAAACCGATTTCATAATTATAACTGTCAATCGTGTTTGAAATTTTGTCAATTCCAAGGAATTTTGCATATTCCTTTGCATTTGTATACATACCCATACGTTCAAGCCGTTCATCCCATGATATACCATACTTCTGTGTTGATATCATTCCGCATATGAGTATCGCCGCAAACATAAAAATAATAATTGGTGTGCTGTACCTTGTGAAAAATGCCCTTATTTTTTGAGTATACAAGGTTGTGCTTAATGTTTTTTTCACTTCATTTTCCATATAAACATCCCCTATTAACAACAATATTTTAAACATTCCTAATCCGAGAATGCTTAATTTACTTTTAAAATATTTCGAATAGAGTACAAAGATAAATATATATGAAGTAGAGATAGTTACATTATTATTATAATATAGAGAAATACTTAAAAAGTTACAAAACGGTTAAATATTCTAAATGGCTTCTAAGTAATAATCTTTGGTTGTATATAGCTTCACAAGATAGGTATTGCAATGTAAAATTCCGTACCTTGATCCTGTTTAGATTCAAACCATATATCTCCTCCAAATTTCCCTTTAATTGTAGAGTAAGATAGTAAAAGACTTAACCCTGTTCCATCCTTGCCCTTAGTTGTAACCATGTTTTTAAATATACGTGGTTTAATTTCTTCCGATATGCCTTTTCCATAATCTTTAACAATAATTATTATCATATTATCTTTTTTTCTTATATATAAATCCACTTTACAGCTATGTATTTCTGAACCTTCGTATGACTGAATTGCATTTTTTATTAAATTGTTTAGTACTTGCATTATATTGGATATATCACCAGACACTAAGATTTCTTTATCTGTATCAACATGTAAATCTACATTTTTCATAATCGAAATATCACTTCTTATCAAGAACATAATCCGGTTTACAAATTCCTCTATTGTAAATTCTTTTGTGGATTGGGAGTTTAATTGGACCGCTTGAGACTTAACATTTGAAATAACATTAGACATATAAGCATTGTAATCTTTAAGCTTTTTTACCCAATCCGTCATCTCGGAGCCAATTTCATAGAAGTCCTCTTTGGTTACTGATGTATCTCCGACAGATTCCATGTTTTCATCTATCAAATCCTGCAAAGCAGTGCATACACCCCCAATTGACATAATAGGCGTCATAAGGTTATGGGATATGCCACCTATAAGCTGACCTAACGATGCCAGCCTTTCCTTTTCCATCAAACTCTCTGCCATATTTTCTCTTTCCACCAACATAAGTGCACCCTTAAGTGTATTGCTAATCTGCCCCCGCAGCAATTCAAAAGTAACCATGTCCCCATCGGTTATATCAAAACTTACGAAACCAAAATGCTCATTTCCAAAGAATAAGGGCATGGCAAGATATGAAAATCTTCTGTCTTCAGGTATAAAACACTCCGGAACAATACGTGTAGTTTTTATTATTCTATAATTATCCGAAAGTTCCTTACGAGCACCGTCATAATACGCATAGATCATTTCGGATTGTAATGGCACATTAAAAGATTCATCAAAAGCCATTTCCACATCATAGAAAATAGGGCCTTCAAGATATTTGTAAACAAAGCAGCTATATACAAAACACTTTTCTAGGGCAGATGTAAGTTTATCTAAAAGTTCGTCAATCATATAAGTCTGCAAGTTTTCATGTACTCTAAATTCTGCTACCAACTTTACTGTATTGTTATCGATTGATTCCTCTTCGTTTGTACTATAACTGCAGCCACAAGAAGCTCTTTTTACCATAACAGCCGGAAGTACAATTTTTTTCCCTTTATCTTCATCCGCTATCCCATTAACTAATAATTCAATTGCTGTATAACACATTTCTTTTATTGGCTGCCTTACAGTTGTCAGAGGTGGGGTTGCCTTTTTTGCAGTCATTGTATCATCAAATCCACAAATAATGCATTTTTTGTTGAAGTCAATTTTACTTTCGCTTTCAAAATGTTTTAAACATCGTAAAGCTCCTAAAGCCATATCATCGTTCGAAAAAACTATAGCATCATACTGTGTATTTGAAAGAATAACTTCTTCCATTATTTTGTAACCTGTACGCGGTGAAAAGTCACCGGAGAATACAAGACTTTCATCAAAATCAATATTATTTTCAGTCAAAACTTCCTTATAAGCTTCAAACCTCTCAATTGCATCATAGTTATTTTCAGTTCCTTTTACAAATATAATTCTTTTATAGCAATGGTCATTAATCAAATGTGTGACAAGATCTTTCATACCTTGCTTATTGTCAAAAAACAAATTTACTGCACCCGGTATTTCAATACCGAAGGATACTATAGGGATATCACTATATTTTTTACAGAAACGCAAAAATTCATCATATGTTATGAAGTTTGCTATTGAAGTGCTTGCAATTATTAATCCATCTATTATTTCTTTATCTATAAAGTTATAAACTATATGGTGTTGTTTATCAGCATAGGAATCATACTTCAAAGAACGTCCGACAAAAACCAGAAGATTGCAGTCCATTTCCTCTGCTGCTTGTTTTAACATAAGCCACAAATAAGTTTGGTAACTTCCGTCTATATCATTAATAAGAAGGCCTAATGTCTTACGTTTTTTCATTATGTCACCTCAAAACAATAGTTTTTAAATTAAATAAGAGAAATTATAGAATATGAACCGTTAAAGTAAACATACTTAGATTAATCACTATTTGTTCAAAAATAGTTTGTATTTTTACATTATTAATTATATCACATCATTATAGATGCCGCAATCTAAGTCTATTTATTATGTTTTACATAGATGCTGACAAATTTAGAATAAGGTGATTAGTTATAAAGGAATTTACAAAACTGCCTGAAGCAGAGCTTGAAATTATGATGATTATGTGGGAAAGTGGTCAAAACGTGACCAGTGAATATATTATGGAAATGTTAAGTGAAAAAAAGTACAAATATTTTACGAACCTTGAGAATCTATTCCAACCATGTGATATAATGTGAATGTACATAAATTTAATTATGGGGAGGAATTAATATGAAAATTGTATCAAAAAAGAGATTTTTATCACTTTTAGTCCTTACTGGTGCTCTTATCTTTAATACAATAGGTATAAGTGCAGCAGAGGTCCGTGAGATCCCGGCAGGTGATGATCCTCAAATAAAAACTTTGGCTATTGGCTTTTCTGGATCATGTGTACTTAAAGTAACAGTTGACCCACCAGATATCAATGGAAATAGTACTTATAATTTTAATCCTATGTTTGAAGCACCAAAACCTTTTCAGTATGAAGTTGGTACAGAAGTTAAAATTACAAATATAACTCCTGTAATCAGGTGTGGAACAGATTTTCATTGTTTGCAAGATAATGAAGATACTTTATCCCTAGTCATGGACTCTGATAAAAGTGTAACTTTCAATTATCATGATGTACATAAGGGAGACATAAATGCGGATGGCAGCGTTAATAGTATTGATTTTGCAAATTTCAGGAAAGTGTTATTAGGTACTAATACCCAAAAATTTTTTCCCATGCTTTTAGATCTAGATAAAGATGGTGAAGTAACATCAATAGATTTTGCTTTACTCAGACAACAGCTGCTTGGCTTGAATAAAATGTAAATTTAGTTATTAAATTTAAATAATGATATTCTAAATATTAGAAATTCAATATATAATACTTTTGTGTAATAAATTTATTTTAATATCAGGGGGAGTAATATGCCAACTTATGCAGGTTTTTGGAAACGTCTTGTAGCTATTATCATTGATGCTGTCATACTAGGCATTGTGGATTGGATACTTAATGGTGTTCTTGGACAAAGACTTGGAAGTTCTTTTGGCGCACTAGCAGGTGCAGTTTATTTCATATTGATGGAAAGCTCATCAATGCAGGGAACTGTTGGAAAAATGGCTATTGGTATAAAGGTAACTGATTTGGATGGAAACAGAATTTCAACTGGTAAAGCTATAGTAAGGTATATTGGTAAAATAATATCCGGTATAATCCTTTTTATAGGTTATATTATGGCTGCATTTACTGCAAACAAACAAGCTTTACATGATATGATAGCTTCTACGCTTGTAGTAGAACGCTAATATTCCGATGGCAGAGTTAATTAACACTCTGTTAAAAGTCAAAATCTGTATATAATAAAAGCAAGAGTTCCGGATATTTGTCCTGTAGCTCTTGCTTTTTTATACTATTATATTTACTGCGTTTTTGATATAATAACTTTTACAGTATTGTTAATAAATACATTTTGTGATCAAATAATTATAAGGAGGGATTTTAGTGTCAAATAGCACCAATAGTAACAGAGTACTAATCGTATATTTTTCTCAATTAGGTAATAGCAAATTTATAGCAGAAACTATTGCCCATGAGATAAAAGCCGACACTTTAGAAATTAAGCCCAAAAAGAGTTTGCCGAAAGCTACCTTCTTTAAGCTTTTTACAGGTGGAATGCAGGTTATATTTAAGTCCAAGCCTGAACTACTTCCATTTGATAAAAATCCAATGGATTATGATACTGTTATATTAGGTACACCTGTCTGGGCAGGTTCTTACGCTTCACCCTTCAATACGTTCTTTTCTCAAGTTGAAATCAAAGGAAAAAAGATTGCATTGTACTGCTGTTGTGGCGACTCTAAGGGAAAAACCTTTGAGAATATGAAGAATGTTCTAAAAGACAATCAATTTATAGGCGAGCTAGAATTGAAATCCCCTTTAAATTCTAAGGAAGAAAGTATTAAGAAAACAATAGAGTGGATAAAAACGATTTTACCATAGTATAAACTACCAATATAAGTCTGTGTTCAGTTCAGACTACCTCTGCATAACTTTAATAAAATACAAAAATCTCCTCTCTGGTTTGTACTTCACAATTTACAAGAGAGGAGATTTCCTAGTTTTTATACCTATAAAATAGAAATTAAAATATCAATGTTATAGCTGTTATTCCAAAGTATTAACTATGGCACTTTCAGCCTTGAATTGTACAAGAAGTTTATCGAAATAATTTTGCTTTTCTTGTGGATCCAATTCAGCTTTTATGCTATCTTTTACATCATCCAGTTTCAACTGAGTTTCAGGAATTTTTTCTTCAAGTTTTATGATATGATAGCCGAATTGAGTTTCAACGAGGTCGCTGATTTCGCCAACTTTCATCGAGAAGGATTTCTCTTCAAACTCCTGTACCATTTCACCTTTTGAAAATGTATATCCATTAGGATAGTTTGCAGTACCAGGGTCTTCAGTATACTTATTCATCAACTCATCAAAATCTGCACCTGCTTTAATTTGAGCAAGAACTTCTTCAGCCTTCTTTTTAATTTCAGCTTTCTTTTGAGCGTCATAATCTTCTCCTGTAATCTCTTTTGTCGAGAAAAGAATATGTTTAGCTCTTACCTGCTCAGGTTGAATATACATACTTTTGTTATCTTCATAGTATTTTTTTATTGTTTCTTCACTTGCATTTACATTAGTTACCAAATCAAGGGCCATTTTATTAATGAGTTTAGAGTCTCTTAGGTTATTTGAAAACTGATATAATGTTACTCCACTTTCTTCCATAATGGATCTAAAATTTTCAACTCCGCCATAAGCTTGAATATAACTGTTAATTGTATCATTGATCTCTCCATAATCGCTTTCGGAAAGTGTGTAATTTCCTTTTGCTGCTTTCTGCATCAGTACTGTATATAAGACTAAGTTGTCAAAGCAGGTATCTTTTAGCGTTTTGAGGTCAGTTTCAGTAGGTTCTGTGGTATTATTATTCTTAAAGTTATTATATTGCGGATTGAATATATAATCGAAGTCCTTTTTATGGAGTGCTTGTCCGTTTACAGAACCGACAATTACATCAGGTACAGTACTTACTGTTACTTTTCTTTTTTCTTTAATCCAGTCTACTTTTTTATCAAATACCTCAGAGAAAAACCTCACTGGGACATAGGTTCTACCTTGATAAATGATAGATTCCATATATGTATTAATACCATCGGTTTTTATATTGAAACCGCTTAAGTCCAAATTGATTTTTATTGGTTGAATTGTTTTTACCTTTTCGGCATAAACGTTTTCCTGAACACTGGAAGGTTTTTTCAAAATGTTTATTATTTTATTATTATTATCGACTTCTATATTGCATTTAAGAGTGTAGCAGAGATCTCTGAGTTTTACATAAATTCTGTCTTTATATGAAATTGTGCTAAATTCTACTGGTTTACCATCAAATTCAATTGTATCAGTTTTGAATAGCCCGGTTTCAGGTACTTGAACAGCAGGAGCTGTTTCAGTAGAAATAGGTGTTGCTGTTTCAGTTGTTTTTGAATCTGAACTTGTTACAGAAGTTTGAGAATTTGGGACCGTTTCAGCATTTACCGCGATGCTAAAAGAAAGGGTAAATACAAGAACAGTAAATATTCTTGCTAAGTTTTTCATTGTTGACTCCCCCATATAATTATTATAATTGATCAAAAGCCTATTTGTTTTTGACCAATTTAACTTTAATTATATCATATAATTGCGGGGGGCACTATAAAAATATAGCATTTAATAGTATTTACCTGTATTACATAACGTAATAAAGAATCACACTATAGAATTGTTAATAAAGGATATAAGTGGCCTTTGCTTTTTAAAGCTCTAAAATACTTACAGACGAGGCCAGAAGACCCCATCTGTAAAGTTTAATAATCTGCCTGTGTATTACAATTATATTCTTTGTTTATTATCATCAACAAAAGTCTTTACCAATATTAACCTGTTGTTTTTGTAAAAGTTTTAACCTTACGAAGATTACCATTTTTTCGATAATCTTATCAAAGGTAAATTCACCTTTATTGTTGCATCCAAGGTTTGTAGGATCTTTTAAAATGTCATCTTCGAAGATTTTTACTTCCTCAAGTTCGCAGAATATTTTTTCATTGAATAATTCATTATGAATAAAGTTCATTTCGCATGTGTCACTTCCAATAATTTCTTGGCCGCAAAAGTCACAACCTTTTATATTGTCATT
This sequence comes from Acetivibrio cellulolyticus CD2, assembly GCF_000179595.2. Taxonomy (NCBI): domain Bacteria; kingdom Bacillati; phylum Bacillota; class Clostridia; order Acetivibrionales; family Acetivibrionaceae; genus Acetivibrio; species Acetivibrio cellulolyticus. The sequence goes on from NZ_JH556658.1 coordinate 814,175, forward strand.
AAATAAAGCTACTTCTTTTGTTTCTCCAGTTGCATGCATTACTGGGGGAACATCAAATATAACTTTTGTTACGCACCTAAAAGGTACATTTACAGTTGTATGCTTAATTTTCCCGCTTATCCCGTTCTTGCATTCGTTAACACATTCAATAGTTGCAAATTCAATGTTTTTTCTTACAAATCCGCTAATAAATAATTTTCCGGTTTTCCTAGTTTTGCATTCATGTTCGAATCCAGTTTCAATTACTTTGCATTGCGTGATAAACAAGTTCTTTTTAATTCTTTTAATTTCAAAAGCAGGTTCTTCAAGCTGAATAACTGATTCTACATCGATTTGGATAACAGGTTCAGCAAGAACTACAGGTATTTTTCCTACAAAAGGACCGTTAAATCCTTTTGGTGTTAAAAGTTCATTTGAACATTCGGTAAGTGTCTCAGATTCAATAATTCCAGCTTTGCAAGTAAATTCTTTATCCATATTGTAACCTCCTAAAATATTATTTTGGATAGGTATAAGACGATTCAAACACTATCTAATAATAATATATGAGAAGGTTAACAAAATGTGTTAACATAATTGATTGTTTGCATTTTTTGCATGGCTTAATGCTTCTGTCTATTTTGCGTTATAGGGTATATACATCGGAATACTTACCTGTTGCCATTGTAAAAGTGTAAATATTATTGATACAGTTATGAACTCTATTAAGGTATCAAATGTATTATCATCGTTGGAAGAATCCTTGGGAAATATATTTTTACGAGCAATATCCGCCTCTCGGATGTCTGTCTCCTCTAGCTCGCAGAACAGTCTTTCCTTTGATAAATTAAAATTTCCATGCTCATTTGACATTTCCGGCAAACTGACTGATATAAACCTATTTGACGTTTTAAATACAGGGCGGGCACTGTATTCAATTTTTGCCGAGAATTCAAAGGGAATTTTTATTTCTTTATAAAATATTTCTGCTGAACTAAATATCTCGCTTTCTGAGCAATCTTTAGCTGCATACTCTAAGTTTTCGATTATGTAACCATTTAGAAAGATTTTTCCGCTTTTTTTATTGCCTGTATCCAACAGCTTGCACTGAGTGAGGCATATATTTCTTGAACAACTACGTATGTCTACAACAGAATGTCCAAGATATATTTCCGATTCAATATTAATATGTACTTTAGATTGAGAGATAATTACAGGAATTCTGGCAACTAAAGGTCCGTATCGGCTAGTCGGACTTATTGGCTCACTTTCGATTTCTGTTATAGTTTTTGACTCAACTCTGACCTCTTTATTTTTACTTTCGTTATTCATTACAGTACTCCTTTTAATAGGGTTCTTTTTCATAATATGAGTAAAAAACTGTTCCTATACCGTACATTTTAGCTTGTATTTAAAATAAAAAGATGTATAGCAGTAATTCGAAATTTTTAGTATAATAAAAAAATGTGAGTAATATTTTGGAGGGGAATATGGCTATTATTGGAATTGATTTAGGAACAACAAATAGTTTGGTTTCGTATTGGACTGAAGATGGATCTATCGTTATACCAAATTCATTGGGACAGAATCTTACTCCATCTGTGATTAGTATAGATGATAACGGGGAAATACTGGTTGGCCAGATTGCAAAGGAAAGACAGATAACACATCCGGAATTAAGCGCTTCTGTGTTCAAACGAAATATGGGAACTAAAAAGAAGTATATGCTTGGAACAAAAGAATTTTTGCCCGAAGAACTTTCGGCAATTGTTATAAAATCCTTAAAGGAAGATGCAGAACATCATCTGGGAATGCCAATAAGTGAAGCTGTTATCAGCGTTCCGGCTTACTTTAGTGATGCACAAAGAAAAGCTACAAAAAGGGCAGGGGAGTTGGCTGGACTTCGCGTTGACAGATTAATTACCGAACCTACTGCTGCATCAATTGCGTATGGTTTACACCAGAGAAATGCTGATACAAAGTTTCTTGTGTTTGACTTGGGTGGAGGAACCTTCGATGTATCTATCCTTGAATTATTCGAAAATGTAATGGAAGTGCGTGCTGTTGCTGGTGACAACTACCTTGGAGGAGAAGATTTTACGGAGATACTTGTATCTTTATTTCTAAAACATCACTCTCTTTCAACAAAGGATTTGGATGATAAGACCAGTGCAATGCTCAAAAAGCAGGCAGAAGTGGCAAAACGTTCTTTCAGCGAAAAGAAAACAGCTTCTATCAGTTGTAATATGAACGAAGAAACCCTGGAATTTGATATAAGCCTTGATGAATACGAAGCAGCTACCAAGCATTTATTCCAGCGCTTGAGAGAGCCAGTTGAACGTGCTTTAAGCGATGCTTCGCTAAAGCTTAGTGATATAGAATCAATCATTTTAGTGGGCGGAGCAACTAAGCTTCCGTTGGTACGTTCGTTTGTCAGCAAACTTTTTGGAAAACTTGCATATATAAACATAAATCCTGATGAAGTAGTTGCAATAGGAGCTGGTATACAGGCTGCTCTAAAGGGAAAATCGAGTTCAATAAAGGAAGTTATACTAACAGATGTTTGCCCCTATACACTTGGGACAGGCGTTTCAATAAGAAGATCCCAGGGATATCATGAGCCGGGGCATTTTCTGCCTATTATAGAGCGAAATACTACAGTGCCTGTTAGCAGAGTTGAAAGGCTCTATACGATATATGACAACCAGAAATATATTAACGTGGATATTCTGCAGGGAGAGTCCCGTTTAACCAAGGATAATATCTTTCTTGGTGAAATAAATATACCTGTTCCGCCAAAACCAGCGGGAGAAGAGGCAATTGATGTAAGGTTTACATATGATATCAACGGAATACTGGAAGTAGAGATAACTGCAGTGTCAACCGGATTAAAGAAAAGCATTGTAATTGAAAAAGATCCGGGTTACATGACTAAAGAAGAAATAGCAGATCGTATTGAAAGTTTGTCACACCTTAAGGTTCATCCTAGAGATAACCATGAGAATAAATTGCTGATTGCCCGTGGTGAAAGACTATTTGAAGAAAACATCGGAAATGCAAGGCAGGAAATAGGACAGCTGTTAAGAGAGTTTGAAGAAGTACTGGATAACCAGGATACAAAGCTTATTGCCGAAACCAGAAAGAGACTTTTCGAAATATTCAATTCGATTGATTTGAAAGGGGAGTTCTAAGATGGATTGTTTTGAAGCTTTAGGTATTAATCCCACAAAGGATACCAAAGAGATCAAAAGGGCATACTCAAAAATGCTCCAGATTCATAGTCCTGAAACTGATCCTGAAGGTTTCCAAAAAATTAGAGAGGCATATGAGGAAGCAATTGCAAAGGCGGGCCAGGAAGACTTAAGCGACAAAACGATAACTCCTGTAGAAGAGTTTATGGCAAAGTTCAAAGATTGCTATGACAACTTTGACAAAAGAATTGATGAAAATTCATGGAAGGAACTATTGGATAGTGATATTTGCTGTAATATAGAGACCGGTAAGGAAATAAGTGATAAAATCCTTACTTTTATGATGAGCAGCTATAACTATCCTTATGAGATATGGTCGCTATTTAACAACTATTTTTCATGGACTTCCAAAAAAGAAAAACTATATCAGCAATTCCCCAAAAATTTCATCGATTTTATAATTTATAAGATAACCAACAAAACGTACTTCAGATATGATTATGTTAAGAACTGCCAAAAAGGTCAGGAGGAGAATTTCCTTACAGAATACTCTAAAGCAAATAATGCTTTGGAGGAGTATGACTTATACAATGCGAAGAAATCATTAGAAAAAGCAAAAGAGGTATGTGGGGATCATCCGGATTTGTTAATTTTGACCTCAAGGTACCTTATGACAAATGGTCAATTGGAAGAGGCAAAATCAATACTTAGTTCAGTTATTGAGAATAATGAAAAGGATTTGTTTGCCTATTATTATAGAGGTAACTTATTTTTTAGATTAGGTAAATTCAATGATGCCTATAATGATTATAAAAAAGGTCTTGAAATAAAACCGGATTTTATTGATATTTTGTATTCCATTGGAAAGTGCAGTATTAGCCTTGGTAAGTATGAAGAAGCCTCTGAATATTTTGAAAAGCTTACAGATTTGGCTCAGTACAACAGGGACGTAAGGGTTTTATTGAATTCAGCTTACAGTTTTCAGCTAGATGACCTTACAAGTCTGGCAGAACAAAACCCTGACAATATTGACTTAAAATTCAAGCTAGCTAAGGCTTATTATGCCTGTCACAAAACAGAAGAAAGCTATAATATTTTGAGCGAAATTGAACAAAGCGGACACATGAACTGTGAAATGTACGTTTTGCTATGCAAGGTTTTATACGATTCAGAGAAAAAGGAGCTTTCCTATTCGACTGCATTTAAGGCTTATGAGTTATATCCGCAAGACTTTAGCATTACTTTCTATAAGGCATGTATGCTTGACGAGTATGGAAAATATGAAGAGGCTATCTCTTATTATGATAAAGCCCTGGCCCTTAAACCAGATGATGCTGTTTCTTTCAGTAATAAAGCATATGCACTTAACAAGCTGAAAAGATATAGCGAAGCTTTAGAAAGTGCAAATTATGCAATAAAGATTGATGAGTATATGGCACATGCTTATAAAAACAAGGCTGAAGCACTGTTAGGGCTGGAGTTATATCAAGAATGTCTTGCCGCCTGTGAGGAAGCGTTAAATATTTTTGTATATTTGACTGATGTATATGTGATCAAAATGAAACTTTACTCAAGGGTGGGACAATTTGATGAAGCTTTGAATGTTTTTAACAAAGCCATTGACAATGGGTTAAAAGAAAGCAGTCTTTTTATTCAAAAAGCCAATGTATTGCGTTTGACTCAAAAATATGATGAGGCTATCAGCTTATGTGATCAGGCTATTGAGTTGGATGAGAACAGTAAAGATGTGCATTATTGCAAGGGACTTTGCTATTTTAATAAAGAAAAATATAAAGAGGCTATTGAGTGTTTTGAGAGTTCAATACAAAAAAGCGAAAACATGGGCAGTTCCTATTATTACAAGATTCTAAGCTTATTGAACAGTTCAAACCATAAGGAAGCGTTAAGAGAATTAGCTAATGCAATAAGTTTGAAACTTGAAAACGTGGACAGGTTTTATGAGTTGAAAGGGGATGTTTTATCATTCCAGAATCAATATAACGAGGCACTTGAAGAATACAAAAAAGCTATTGAAATTGATCCTGCATGTTCTTCCTACTATTATTCCATGGGATATAACCTGAATAATCTCTCAAAGTTTGAAGATGCATTGCAGTATTTAAATAAGGCAATTGAATTAGATCCTACTGTTGCAAACTATTTTATTTGCAAGAGTCATTCGTTGTATACTCTTGGAAAGTATAAAGCTTGTATTGAGGAATGTGATAAGGCACTTGAAGTTGAACCTGACTATATGCCGGCATTTAGAAATAAGGCCTGGGCATTTTATAAGCTTGGCAACGTTGATGAAGCGGAAAAATTCTGTCAGAATGCTCTGAAAATTGATGGAAGCAATGTGAATTTACTATATTTGAAAGTAAATATTTTGAGGCAAAAAGGATTGAATCAAGATGCCCTGATTGTATGTGACAGAATCCATGAAATCGATCCTGAGGATCAGGAAATTATAGGTATACGTAAGGAACTACTCCAAGGAAGCAAAGCCAAGAAGGGATTTTTAGGTACACTTTTTGGGAAATAGCTTACCAAGTGGGTAGATAAAATATTTAAGGAGGAAAAAAATGAGGTGCCCTAAATGTAATTTAAGAAATACAGACAGGACGGTAAAGTGCAGTTGTGGATATAACTTTTTAACAAAAACAATGGGTGATGACAAAACAGGTAATGAAATTTTGAAAAAGCCAAATGGCACAATACTTGCTTTGGGATGGATAACATCTATTATAGGTGGACCTATAGGTGTAGTAATTGGGTTTTTAATCGGATTTGGCAAAGATAAGAATACAGGTAATTACATTTATGATGAAAAGTCAAGAAAGACTGGCAAAATAATGCTTGTTGTAGCAATTTGTATGATGGTATTGGGATTTGTTTTAGGAAAAAATCAAGGATAGTTTATTTAGGCAAGCATAACGAGAAATTATATGACTTGCCTTTATTATTGGTTACACTAACAATAGCATAAGGAAGGTGTTTATATGAAAAATAATTTTATTGATAATATGGTATTAAAAAATAATATTGTATTTTTAATTATAAACATAATAATAACTCTAATTGTTGTCAACATTACAAAGCCATATTACATCAATATTTATAACTTTTTTTGCGGACCTTTTGATATAGAATTTGAAAATTTGAATTCAATTAGAGAATTAAAAGACACTTTCGATTATGAGGATTATATTGAGCACCCTCTATATGCAAATTATTATATTAATGGCAATAAGTTTTTCTATAAAGTTAAGGGAAATAAGTCTATTCAATCTGGTGTGCAAGATGTCCAAGAAGGATATGTAACTTTTGGTGGCGTTAAATCTGAAACCCAATCAATGGCTAGGTCTGAATATTTATTACTTAATGTAAATGAAAAGACTCTTATCGTCCGAGTACCTGTAAACTCCTCTAATACAGAATTTTCAGGACTCATTCTACCTTTATCTTCAAGACTAAAACATGAAGCTAGGCTGAGTGTACAGGATACAGAACTTGCAGAATTTGATGAAACATTGTTACCATTTATGCTTGATGCTACAGGTAACTTTAAAAAAGATTTGTATTATCAATTAGCTATAGCAATTTTACTATTTGCATTTATAATAGTTAATTATTGTAAAATAACAATAAGGTTTATAAATCCAAGGAAGCATCCATTATATAAGAAAATAGAAATCTATGGCCCAAATGATGAAATTGTGGAAAGTATTATGAAAGAAGTTATGGATTATGGGAATTCGTACATAGAGGGAAATTATATAATTACAACTAACTGGATTGTTAAAAAAAGTTTATTTAGACCTTGCATAACGAAAAATTATATAAAAAAAGAATAATGCTTATGCTCAACTAAATAAGTTTAGAGCAAAGTTTATATAACCACCCTTTAACAATAGTATATGAAGGCACGCTAACTGACTAAAAAACATATACTGATGTATAGTGATACAGAGTTAAGGGGTGGTGTAAGTTGGGTAATAATAACAATGGCAACAATAATAGCAATAGTAATTGCAACAACACACAAAATTCAATATTTGGATGCCTGTTTTCCTTAGATCCCAAACAACTTGCATTATTTGCTGTGATAATAGGCATTCTTATAACAGAAAACCTTGACTTAGACCAACAAAATGTGCTTGGTAACTTTTTTTCAAATATAGGTCAGTCAATTTCGACGATTGCAGCTCAAGGAGCGTTATTACAAAGCGATGACAACAAAAACGACAACATCAACAGACAAATTCAATTTTTGAAAAAGCAAATTTGCGCACTTGAACAGGAGGTTAACAACTAAGGGCTAGTGTTTATCAACATAAACCATAAGCCTTGCTAACAGCCTGAACAAAAATAATTCCATTTCCCGGTTCGTCCATTTTGAGGTCATTCCTAATTGAGGATGTAATTGCATCTGTCAAATTATTCTCTGCTAATATTAAGACAACTTCCTTCTCCGGTTCTATATCCATTAAAAAGAGTTTACTGTGTTCATGAATGCCTGAACCTCTGGCATTGATTATTGTACCACCTCGAGCACCTGCCTTTTTTGCAGCCTCTACAACATCTTCAGCTTTGCCCTTATCAACAACTACATAAATAGCATTATGCATTGTATTTTCTACACCTCCATGTTCCTTTATATTGCTGCCTTTATATGATTTAGTTCCTAAAATACTCAAAACATGACTACTGAAAGCTATACCATGGTTTGATTTGTTTAAATTATATTTAGCATTTAGATCATCAAGAGTTTTATAAACGCCTATTTTTTCGCCCAACATTAAAACAATTTCTCTTCTAAGATCGCTCAAATCAAGAAACTCCAGTAACCGGTTTGAAACAATGCCCGTACCTAAAAATATTGTTCCGCCCAATATGCCATTTTGCCGGGCATATTTAATTACTTTGCTTCCTTGTCCGAAATTTACAATTACACATAAAAGTTCATATTCCATTTGATCTGAATCATTTGACATGTGGTTCCAAACCTCCTTTTCTCGATTTAATTTTGTATATAATACCTAAGACTTGCAAAGTTATTAATGGAGTGAGAGCTACCATAGCAATCAACCCAAATCCGTCTATCAAAACATTTGCGTATTCTATCCGTTGGGCAGCTCCCTGCGCAAAAGCCATAATAAAAGTTGCAGTCATTGGGCCTGAGGCTACACCTCCTGAATCGAAGGCAATACCAACAAATAGTTTCGGAACGAAAAAAGTCAAAATAATTGCTATAACATAACCGGGTAAAAGATAGTGCCAAAGTTTGATTTCCGGAACTAATATCCTTATCATTGATAGCGCAACTGAAATACCCACTCCGAGAGAAAGGGCAAATAAAATTACCTCTCTTTTTACATATCCGCTGGTAACCTCCTCAATTTGATGCGTTAGCACATATACAGCAGGCTCAGCCAGTATTGTTACCAATCCGAGAACAAAACCTACAGCTACAAGAGAAAATTTTGTATTAAGTGATGCAAGTGAATACCCAACGACGCTGCCAACATCTATAAAACTGGCGTTTACACCTGTTAAAAAATACACTAACCCAATATATGTGTAAAGGTTACCTTTTAAGATTTTGTAAAAAGATCGTTTATCAAGCTTAAAGAATGTTTTTTGAAAAATCAGGAATATGATTAGCAGTGGAAGCATTGCAAAGAAAACTTCAATCAATACAGATGGTAAATTATTAATAAACGGGGCTACAATCGAGGATGATGTAGTTGAACTTATTTCCAGGTTGGAAGATATTTTGCCTGGTTTTGTAATTATGCTCATAATCAAAACAGAAATTATAGCACCGGTTGAAGCTATTGCAACTAGACCAAAGCTGTCATTTTCAGAAGCATTACTATCTTTCTTCAACCTTGAAACACCTAACGCAAGAGCTAAAATAAATGGTACAGTCAAAGCTCCCGTGGTTGCTCCGGAAGCATCAAAAGATATTGCAAGAAATTCAGAAGAAGTAAAAAATGTTAAAATAAAAATAATAAAATATAGTACTGTTAGAATTTTAAACAATGGAATATTATAAACTATTCTTATTAAACCAACTGCAAGCATTACTGCAATTCCAATTGACACAACTACAACAATACTGAGTTTGGATATTAAGCCTGAAGTGACAAATTCCACTTGTCCTGCTAGTATGTAAAGGTCAGGCTCGGCAACTGATACAAAAAAACCAAGGATTATTCCTGCAATTCCGACTATCCAAATCTTATTTGATTTTGTAAGAAATGACCCTAGCAGATTGCCAATTGGAGTAATACCTATATCAACTCCTAATAAAAATATTGATAATCCAATAATCGTAATAAATACTCCAACGAAAAATCTTATTAAGAGTGGAATACCAAGTGGGGCAATTGTAAAATTCAATATCAACACAATTAATGATATGGGAAGTAAAGCAAGTGTGACTTCTCTAAATTTATCCGTAATTGTGCTCAACATTTCACTTCCTCTCAACAAAATTTCTTCAGGATAATTATAGTCTTATTTTATATATCGTAATTTATACTGATTTTATTTACCTTATAGGAAACATTGATATATATTTTTACGGTTGGACTAAATAATTGTCATAACTACTTAAATTACATAATATAAATATAATAGGATTATGTTTAATGGAGATAGGTGCAATGAATAGACGAATTCGTATAGTATCTATTGTTTCATTCTTTATTGGGACAGCTCTTATTTTTGCTGCATCTTATTTTGAGTTGTTCTTTCCTTCTAAAAACGCTTTCTATTTAGGCATTTTGGGTGACACCTTGTTGGCTGGAATAAAGAGTCTCGGACTGGCAGTTATTACTTCGACTCTCATAAATATATTGAAAAATTGGATGGAATCAACTGAAACACTTGTAAACAATGGTTTTATTAATCGTTTGACTAAGTGCGAAATGAAGGATCTAAAATCGAAAATTGAATCAGAATTATACTTTAGAGATAATAACCATAATAAAGACAATTTCTATAATTTTTTCGAACAAGAGTTATCCTCACTATTAAACGATTGCTATTACAAAGTATATAAAACGAAGATAGAGTGCAAAGTTTGTGAAAATTACATATCCAAGACAATAAGAAAAAAGTTTGAAATTGTGAATCCTTCAAAAAAGGAGGCAGTTGTAAAAATTCCGTTTGGTGCAGAAATGCAAAGGGTAGATAATGTTGACATTGACAGGCTTTATATAATTAAAAAATTTATGGTTGATTCTGATGATTTTACAAAGGAAATCAATGACAGCCTGGTAATAAAAGAAAACTGTGATGAATGCAGTGACGCGTACTGCATTGATGTCCATACATCATGGGATGTGAAGGTAAAAAAAATACAAGTTATTGATATGATTATCGAAACTATAGTGCCTCTAAGTGATGTTTGTTTTTCAAATAAAATTACCAAGCCGTGCAAGGAATATAACCTGATTTTTATTCTTAATGACCCTTCTTATCAATTATCATGGCATAGTTTTGGATTTATGGGAAATCATAAGGACATGCTGATTGAAGAACCAATGGACAATGGACTGGAAATAGGTTTTAAAGATTGGATACTGCCTGGAGATGGTGTTGTAATATCAATAAATAAAAGTGAAAAAAAGAATGTTTAAAAAAATAAAAGCGGTTCATAATAATGTTTAGAATAATGAAATAATTACTTCTGCAATTTTTCCACATATGGCTTGTTGTTACATTTGGGCCAAGTGAAAAATATAAGTAATATTTCATTTATCTTTTAAAATTACTTAGGACAAACACTAATAACATTATGTGTAATATACTGATAATGAAGGGAGAGACCTAAAATGTGTGGAGAAAGAACAGTTAATCTTTATGATGAGAGGACAATAAATTAAGTTTGTTATATATTTTCAAAATACATAAGTCTCTCAGCAATGGCAGCTGAAATATACGTGATCAAACCTGCTGCTAAAGACAAATGAAAAAGTGTCTTATAACGATTGAATTCATTATAAGACACTTTTTGGGGTAGTGTTGTGAGTATTAAAAAAGAACTCCATTGTTTAGAGTCTTTAATAAGCAGGAAATACCTTTATGGAACCTAGCAAATACAATCTTAAATAACCAAAATCAATCGAATTTATGCTTCCATCACCATTTAAATCAGCAGCCTTTAAATCATCTAATACAGGGAAATCAATTATCGTCCCCAAAAGGAACATCCTAAAGTAACCAAAGTCAATTGAATTCACACTTCCGTCACCATTTAAGTCACCAACAATTACATTAGCTTGAGTAGGCGTAGGGGTTGATGTGGTAAGAGTTGGTTTTGGAGTAGAAGTAGTTGATGGGATCACAGTTCCTGTTGTACTGAAAGGTGAAGCAGGAAGACCGTCCTTGTTATATAAGTTTCCAAGCGGATTATTGCCCCATGAATACTTAACCGAAACAGGGTTTGATATGGCAGATGAACTTACTACAACAGAATTACCATCAATAACAGCATCTGCAAAGACGTAATTACCATCCTGACCAGCTATTGCAAAACCTTTAAGTGTGCCGCCGGGTACTTCCTGAACAGGTTCTAGACCAGTCTTGCTGGCTACCATAAGACCATTTTGCGCATTTTCAAAAGTTATCTTGACTTTATTGCCGCTAATGGACATTCCTGAATACAAAGGACCTGTAGGAACAATGTCTTTGTTATAAAATTTACTCAGGGCACATAGAGCTGATCTATAACCAAGATCCTGTTTATTTTTTGGATGTATATCAACAGCACCTAAATCCATTGTAGTCACAAGACCAACATTATTTAATTTTCGTGAAACATTCAATTGGCTTTCTCTTATAACAGGCCAGGGGACATTCTCAACTGGAGTAGTTTGAAGCTCCGTATAATATGGCAACTGAACCACTACAAAGGGCATATCTGCTTTCTTAAAATTTGTCCTCCAATCGTTTATCATAGACGTAAGTTGACTTTCATACAGTGTTGGAAAATTCGTATTTGACTCACCCTGATACCAGAATACACCCTTGAATTTAAGCGGGGTGAGAGGTGCTATCATTCCATTATAGTAAATATCAGGTGAAGATGGTGTATAGCTGAGACCCGTGGTTGTATCAAGAAAAGTTTCCATGGCTTCATTGCTGATCCAGCTTTCGATAAAACTTCCACCAACAGCAGAACATATTATTCCTATTGGCACATCAAGCTCTTCATTTAATTCCTTTGCAAAAAAGTATGCTGCACCGGATAGATTTCCAACCGATGTTGGAGTGCATTTATACCAGCCGCTTACATATCCGAAATTATCCTGTGGTGATGAGCTGCTTGCATAGGGAGTTGTAAAATATCTGATATTAGGGTTGTTACAGTTTTGTACTTCTGTATCACCATTTTCTACGAAAGGGAGTTGCATAACCATGTTTGATTGACCTGAACAAAGCCATAATTCACCGAAGTATATATCACTGACAGTCACGGTCTGAGAACCTGTTACCGTCATCTGATATGGTCCGCCGGCTGAGAACGGTTCAAGCGTTGCAGTCCATTTGCCGGTTGAATCAGCAACACAGGAAGCAATTTTATCTCCAATTTTAACTGTTATTTTTTCACCTGAGCTTGTCCATCCCCAGATAGTATTTTCTACATCTCTTTGCAAAACCATATTATTTGCAAACACCGGATGTAAAAATGGTTTCGTCTCTGCCTGTATGTACTGTTGCGGAGATACCAGACAGAACAATAATACAGTTGCCATCATTACAGAAATTATAGCACGTTTTGAAATAATTCTAAAAATCACTTTAAAATCTCCCCCTATTTATATTTGTAATATACATTATAAAACGAGTGTAATGTTACATTATTTCTTTATAATATTATTCTATCATAATAATTCGAAAAAGGTTATATTTTTATGTTATAGTTATAACCATAATTCTTTTTTATACTTTTGAAATAATTCTGTAAAAAAACTGAAACATTCTTGTAATTGTTTTCCAGACAAAACATTGGTATCATAAATATACATTCATTATTGTGTTTTACAGAATTAATTTTACATATTCATGTTTAACAATAATATTTGCATTAAATTTAATGCGCTCGGATGAAAAAACAGGAGAAACGCTTCCCCCTTTCTCCTGTTTTTTCGTTGTTTAGCTATTTCTTAGAAAGTTTTTTTTAGATTAAAAATGCATAATCTTGATTTTTATCCTTCAAAAATGTAATATTAGAATAATAAGCTCAACGCGGAGTTTTTTATGTATCGTGATGGCAAGCTTGAATTAAAAGCTACGGTTGTAGTGGATAATAGTTTGGAATTATATAAAATAGTGGATTTCCTTAATAAAAAACTGAAAGTAAAAATTAAATTTTCGGACTAAGTAAGAAAGCTGAAGAAATAAAAATTTCAATTTATGAAACTTAAGTAGTAATAGTTAAGGAATTGTCGAAGTTATATTTTCAGCATTCTTAAACAAAAACACAAAAGGGGAATATTAATGGAAAGCAAAAACAATGACTTAATAAAAAAAATTCAGTCAAGTATTCCGGATTTTAGCAAAGGTCAGAAGCTCATAGCAAACTTTATTATCAATCATTATGATAAGGCTGCGTTTATGACTGCTGCAAAGTTGGGTGATGAAGTTGGTGTCAGTGAATCTACTGTTGTAAGGTTTGCAAATGAAATAGGTTTTGATGGATATCCAAAGCTTCAGAAGGTTTTGAAGGAACTTATAAAAAGTAAACTGACTTCTGTTCAGAGAATAGAAGTATCCTCCAACAGGATTAATGAAGATAATATTTTAAAAAGTGTTCTCCAATCAGATATGGAGAAAATTAAAATGACCCTTGATGAGATAGATCAAAACAGTTTTAATAATATTGTTGAAAGTATTTTAAATGCCAAGAAAATATATATTCTAGGGGTAAGAAGTTCCGCACCGCTTGCAAGTTTCCTTGGTTTCTACTTTAATTTGATATTTGACAATGTAAGACTGGTGCATACTACTAGTGTAAGTGAAATGTTTGAGCAGATAATATATGCATCTGAAGGAGATGTAGTAATAGGTATCAGTTTTCCAAGATACTCCAAAAGGACAATAAATGCTCTGAAATTTGGCAAGAGTCGCGGTGCTACTGTTATATCCATAACCGACAGTGTGGAATCCCCACTTGCACAATGTTCCGACCATTCACTTATTGCAAGAAGTGATATGGCATCATTTGTTGATTCTCTTGTTGCACCACTCAGTGTAATAAATGCTTTGATAGCTGCTATTGGGGTTAGGAGAAAGCAGCATGTATATGATACATTTGAGAATCTGGAAAAGATTTGGGAAGAGTATCAGATTTATGAGAAACATGATGGAGAAGATAATGATGCTATAAATGGAAAGGAAGACTGCTAGAAGTGTCTAAAATTTATCTGGTGCGTCATGGTGAAACTGATTGGAACAGGGAAGACCGATGCCAGGGGTGTCTGGATATCGATCTAAACAGTGATGGAATCAAACAGGCTGAGGTCGTAGCTCAAAGGCTATCTACTGAAGATATTCATTTGATTTATTGCAGTAATCTAAAGAGAGCATACAGAACAGCCGAAATTATTGGCCAAAAGACAGGCTTGAGTATAACAAAAAATGAAGGTCTAAATGAAATACACTTCGGAGATTGGGAAGGTCTTACCTTTGGTGAGATGAGAAACAGGCCTGATTATAATTACAATGATTGGAGACTTTCACCCCATACTGTTGAATTTCCGGGTGAAGGCAGCCTAAATAATGTACAAAAGCGTGTAATGAAGTATGTTGATGAAATAATTTCACAAAATACGGGTAAAAATATTCTTATAGTTTCTCACGGAGGTGTAATAAAGCTTATAGTTTTAGGGCTTTTAGGCATAGGACTTGAAGCTTACACCAAGTTTTATATTTCCAATACTTCTGTTAGTATTATAAATGTGGAAAAAGACAGGAACTATTTGAGAACACTCAATGATACATGCCATGTAATTACAGGCGCCCCGAAACGTAATTTTTTCTAGGCAATATTTAAAAGATACGGAGAAAAAGCATGAGTAAAAAAGTTGTTGTTATAGGAGGCGGTCCGGCAGGAATACTTGCTGCCGGAAAGGCCGCAGAACTTGGAAATGACGTTACACTGGTTGAAAAGAACGACAGATTGGGTAAGAAGATTTTAATTTCAGGTAAAGGCAGATGTAATATCACAAATAATACCGATATTGAAGGCCTGATTGAGAATATTCCTGGAAACGGGAATTTTTTGTATTCCGCTTTTTATACATTTTCCAATACTGATCTTATAGAATTTTTACATAATTATGGTCTTGAAACAAAAGTTGAAAGGGGAGGGAGAGTCTTTCCTGTTTCAGACAGGGCTAAAGATGTTGTTGACACTCTTTCAAAATATCTGAAGGATACCAGCGTTAATATACTTTTAAATTCTCAGGTAACTGAGATTATTACAAACGATGGTGCGGTAAAAGGAGTGCTGCTTAAAAACGGCAGAAAAATTGATTGTGATTCTGTTGTGCTTGCAACGGGAGGATCATCATATCCCGGCACAGGCTCAACAGGCGATGGTTATAAAATTGCAAAAAAGGTAGGACATGAAATAATAAAGCTTCGCCCATCGCTTGTGCCCTTAGTAGTCATGGAAAAATGGATTGGAGAACTTCAAGGACTTTCCTTAAAGAATGTATCAGCAACCCTTTTAAATGAAAAAGGGAAAAAGATCTATTCGGATTTTGGAGAGATGCTCTTCACCCACTATGGGGTTTCTGGTCCTATAATATTAAGTTCCAGCAGACATATTCTTGATTATGACTTCAAGGGAGTAAGCCTTGTAATTGACTTAAAACCGGCTCTGACAGAGGAAAAGCTGGATGAAAGAATACAGAGGGATTTTGAAAAGTACTCAAGAAAACAATTTAAGAACTCATTGGATGAGCTTCTTCCACAAAAATTAATCCCTGTAGTGTTGAATCTTTCTGAGATTTCCCCGGATAAGTTTGTAAACCAAATTACAAAAGAAGAGAGAAGAAATCTGGTTAGGGTTTTAAAAAATTTAAAACTGACTATTTGCGGTTCAAGACCTATTGACGAGGCAATTGTAACAGCCGGTGGCATATCAACAAATGAAATAAACCCATCAACTATGGAATCAAAGTTAATCAAGGGCCTTTTTCTTGCAGGTGAAGTAATTGATGTTGATGCTTATACCGGAGGGTTTAATCTTACAATTGCATTTTCAACAGGATATCTTGCCGGGATGAATTGTTAGTACCAAAATTGTAATAAATGCACTCGTGCCATTAGTATTTTTTTATTCATTTTAGCATATTATTTCTATGGTGATAATTATATTAAGTGAACAGAGAGACACATTTACCAAAATAATATGCGGAGATGATTTTAATGAAAATAGTAATCTTTAAAGCCGGCAAGGAAAAGAAAAAAGTGCATGATAAGACTGCAATGCGTTTTATAAATTTTGGTCTTGAAAAGTTTTTATTTTTTGCTTTTGTTTTTATATTTGTAGCACTTCTATTTGTTCAAGGTGCTTTGATAAATCCATCACTTCGGACATTTCTTGTGAGTGATAAAGGTATAGACGGCAGACCTTTAGCGCAGGAGGAATATCTGTACAAGGAAGGAGAAATCTCTATTGCACTTTTAGAAAGTGAAACCAATGAAAATCTCAAATTGTTGGTTAATGGCGATGAAGTGGCAGCATTTAACGAAAATCATATAAAACTTTCAGTAAAAGACGGGGATGTTATAGAAGTAGATGGAAGTCTTCTTGATCATGAAACAGAAGTTGAAATTATATCAGCGAGCGAAAATATTGCAGGTAATAATGTGGGAAAGAAAATTAAGGTTAATTCCAATATAGAAAAGGTAACTCAAATTTCAATTGAATAATTATATTGTTTTAAAGCGACAATTACTATATAATATAAAGGTATTATCATTAAAATACAGGGCGGATAAAATATGGTTAAGGAACCTCAAGATTCAAAAAACTTTGGTAGTAAGGATATAGCTTCAGCTGCGGTTAAAATTGCTTTGACCTCTGATAGACAGGAAGAAAAGACATATCAGACTGATTTCCTTAAAGTTGGAATTCATACATGTGCTGTTGACTATGGTGGCGAGTTTATTACTTCTGTTATGAAAATAGTAGAGAGAGCTGTTGTATCTTCTAAAAGAGAAGGTGTAATTACAGACTGCCATACTGAAGAAGGTGCAGTTGCAGGAGCAACAAGAGAAGCACTTTCTCAAATAATGCCCAAGGCTATAGGCCTTAATGTGGGCGGTAAAATTGGTATTGCGAGGTATAAGAATCATATAAGTGTGGCAATATTTTTTGGGATTGGTCTGCTCCATTTGAATGAAGTATCAATAGGTCTTGGACATAGAGTAGTATAATTAATGCCAATATTGTTCACTGTAGCATGGTATAATGGGAGGATAAATTAAATGGTCAGGGGTATTAGAGGGGCAACAACTGTTGAATGTAACGAAGCAGTTGAGATGCTAAAAGAAACCGAAAAACTGCTTGTTGAAATTATTGAAAAAAACAGATTGAAAGAAGACGACATTATCAGTATAATTTTTACTGTGACTAATGATTTGAATGCAGCGTTTCCTGCTGTCGCAGCTAGAAATCTCGGATGGACAAGTATTGCGTTAATGTGTACAAATGAGATTGATGTACCTGGAAGCCTTAAAAAGTGTATAAGGGTTCTGCTGCATGTAAATACGGATAAGAAAAATGATGAAATTAAACACATATATTTAAATAATGCTAAAGTATTAAGACCTGATTTAAAAAACGAATAAAATCTTTGGGAATTGAACCCTTTGCTTTTATTACAAGAGGCTAAGGAATAGCCGAAATATTACTTTAGGAGACATAAAATGGACTGTAACAAAAAAATAGCTATTGCAATTGATGGCCCTGCTGGTGCAGGCAAAAGTACTATTGCGAAACTGGTTTCTAAAAAACTAAAAATTGTATACTTAGATACAGGAGCCATGTATAGAACGGTAGCACTAAAAGCTATTAGAGAGAATGTAGATACACTTGACAGGGAAAAGCTGTCAAAGCTGATTGAACGTATAAACATTAAAGTTGAATACATAGGTGAAGATCAAAGAATATACTTGGATGATGAAGATGTAAGTGATCTTATCAGAACGCCTGAAGTATCAATAGGGGCATCTAATGTTGCAGTTATCCCGGAAGTAAGGATAAAGATGGTTGAACTCCAGCGGGAGATTGCACAAAAATGTAGTGTTGTGATGGATGGTCGTGATATTGGAACATATGTACTTCCGAATGCCACCCTAAAAATATTTCTTACTGCATCTATTGAAGAAAGAGCAAAAAGAAGATATAATGAACAACTGTTAAAAGGTATTACAGATGTTTCATTTGATGATGTCAAAAAGGATATTGAATATAGGGACAAAAATGACAGCAGCCGTGCCTTTGCTCCATTAGCAAAAGCAGATGATGCTATAGAACTGGATACTACAATAATGAGTATAGATGAAGTAGCAAAAAAAATATTGGAGCAGATTGAGGGCATATGTTAATTGAGATATTTAGATTTTTTGTGAAAATAGTTTTTTCACTGCTTTATAGAGTTAAAATTGTTGGCATGGAAAATGTACCAAAAGATGGTGCTCTAATATTGTGTGCAAATCATAACGGCGAGATGGATATGTTCTTTATTGGATATAGATTAAAGAGACTGGTGCATTATATGGCAAAGGAGGAGCTTTTTAAAAATCCATTGCTTGGTGGGTTTATTAGGTGGCTCGGAGCTTTTCCTGTAAAAAGAGGCAAAGCTGATGTAGAAGCAATAAAGACTTCTTTGAAGCTCCTTGAAAATAATGAAATATTAGGTATTTTCCCAGAAGGCACCCGCATGAAAAAGAAAGCAGCAAACTCTATCAGAGTAAAACCAGGGGTTGCACTAATAGCACAGAAATCAGGTGCTCCAATTATTCCAGTTGCTGTTATGGGTAGTTATAAACCGTTCAGCAAAATAAAAATTGTATTTGGAAAACCATTTAGTATTGATTTAAATAAAGATAACAAATATACTAATAGTGAACTGGTAGAAATATCAGAAAATATTATGTCAAAAGTTTATGCCCTTATGGAGGAAAAGTAGTTGGAAATAATTGTTGCAAATTCGGCAGGTTTTTGTTTTGGAGTTAATAATGCTGTAAAACTTGTCAATGAATTGCTGGAAACTGAAAAGTCAGGACTTTATACATACGGCCCCATAATTCATAATGATCAGGTTGTTGAACAACTTAGTGCTAAAGGGGTAGAAAAGGTTGAAAACCTGGATGATGTAATAGCTGGCAGACATATAGTCATAAGGGCCCATGGAGTTGCACCCGATATCTATGATATTATTAAAAGTAAGGGTTTAATACTTAATGATGCTACATGTCCATATGTAAAAAAGATCCATAATCTTGTAAGTGAAAAAAGAAACGAAGGTTATGAGGTAATTATAGTAGGTGATAAAGATCATCCTGAAATAATAGGCATAAACGGATGGTGTGGCAATAAGGCAAGCGTAGTAAACAGTATTGAAGATGTGGACAAACTGGATATGAAAAGCGGCAAAATATGTGTCGTAGCTCAGACCACATTATCAAAGCAAAAATGGGAGAAAATAATTGAATATATTGAAAATAAATTTGGCAACATTATAAAGTTCGATACTATCTGCAGTGCAACAAGCAAGCGCCAGGATGAGGCTTGCGACATATCCAGGCAAGTGGATATGATGATAATAATTGGGGGTAGTCATAGTTCAAATACTCAAAAGCTTTATGAAATTTGTTTAAAGAACTGCCCCAAAACTTATAAAGTTGAAACTTCCGGTGAATTACCACCGGTAGACATAAAAAAAATTAAAAAAATAGGTATTTCTGCCGGAGCTTCTACGCCGGACTGGGTAATCGAGGAGGTTATAAAAAAAATGAGTGATTTAAACAATCAAAAGGTCGAAATGAATGAGAAAGAAAGTGAAATGAATTTTGCGGATGCCTTCGAAAAGTCGATGGTTACTTTGAGAGATGGTGACGTCGTAACTGGTAAGGTAATCGGTTTTAATAGTAACGAAATATTTGTTGATCTTGGCTATAAATCCGATGGAATAATTCCGATTGAAGAATATACCGACGAACCTGATT
The DNA here is from genome assembly GCF_000179595.2 of Acetivibrio cellulolyticus CD2. Classification (NCBI taxonomy): domain Bacteria; kingdom Bacillati; phylum Bacillota; class Clostridia; order Acetivibrionales; family Acetivibrionaceae; genus Acetivibrio; species Acetivibrio cellulolyticus. Next base: position 834,604 of record NZ_JH556658.1, read on the forward strand.
TCAAAATTGAAAGTGAAATCAAAGTTGGTGATAAGATCGAAGTATACGTCAAAAGAGTAAATGATGGAGAAGGAAACGTTTTATTATCGAAAAAACACCTGGATTCATTGAAGTCCTGGGATGAAATTATAAAAGCGTATGAGGATAAGACACCAATAAGAGCTATCGTTGTAGACGTTGTAAACGGCGGAGTTATTGCAAGTGCAAAAGGTGTTAGAATCTTTGTTCCTGCATCACAGATCAGCGATAAATTTGTTAAGGAACTTAATGAGTTCTTAAAGAAACCAATCAATGTAAGAATTATCGAATATAATGATAAGAAGCGCAAGCTTGTTGGTTCAGCGAGAGTTCTTCTTGAAGAAGAAAAGGCAAAGAAATCTAAAGCCTTCTGGGATGAAGTTGAGGTTGGAAAAATATATAGTGGTGTAGTTAAGAGCCTTACTGATTTCGGGGTATTTGTTGATATCGGTGGTGTAGACGGCTTAATTCATATATCTGAACTTTCATGGTCAAGAATAAAGCATCCTTCAGAAGTTGTAAAAGTTGGTGATAAGGTTCAGGTAAGTATTTTAGAATTTAAGAAGGAAAAAGGCAAGATATCATTAGGATACAGAAAAACTGAGGACAATCCTTGGGTTAAGGCTAGCGAGAAGTATAAGGTTGGAGACGTTGTAAATGTTAAAGTTCTCCGTTTTGCTCCATTTGGTACTTTTGTAGAACTTGAAGAAGGTATTGACGGTCTGGTTCATATTTCACAAATTTCTTCAAAGAGACTTGCAAAGCCTGAAGATGTTCTAACTGCTGGTATGAAGGTAGATGCAAAAATTCTTGAGTTTGATTTGGAAAACAAAAAGATTAGCCTTAGCATTAAAGAAGTTAAACCGATAGATCCTGTTGTTGAAGAAAAGGAAAACTCTAGTGTTGCAGATGCTAGCTCTGCTAGTGTTGAAGATCAATCAGAACATAAAGAAGAAATGAATGTAACACTTGGAGATATGTTTGAAAAAGGCAAAGAGTAATTAAATTTCTAGTTATTTAGCTCACCGAACAGGTAGAGCAATTAATAGGAATCTTTCTAACGGGGAATAGTCCATTCATTTTAGTCTGGACTATTCTCTTTTTAATGCCTAAGAAAGTGCATTTTTTCTGGCATCAAAAAAGTCTACTTAATTTATGAAAATTCCAGACAAACCCAAATAACAATAGAAAAGTAAGGTAATATATATTATAATTGTATTGTAATCGTCGAAATAATAATTATCTATTCTATTGCCTCTATCGTCGTTTTAAATTATTATTACACTCTGAAATAAACCCAGCTAAAAAAGCAATAATGATTAATAGCCAGCCTAAAATTAAAGCTGGTATAATAAATAATTATTTTTCAAGGGGTGAAAAAAATGAAAAGAGTAAGTATTTTGGTTTCGCTTGCCATTATCTTGGTAAGTATTATTCCTCAATTAGTTATGGCTGAGGAAACAAATTTTAACTATGTTGATGCATTTTCCAAATCAATTCTTTTCTATGAGGCAAACTGGTGTGGACCCGATGCGGGTAACAACAGGATAAAATGGCGTGGACCCTGCCATGTTGAGGACGGGAAAGATGTTGGAATTGACTTGACAGGTGGATTCCATGACTGTGGTGATCATGTAAAGTTCGGCTTACCGCAATGTGCTTCGGCTTCTACTCTTGGATGGGCTTACTATGAATTCAAAGATGTATTTGTAGACAAGGGACAGGACGAGTATATGCTGAATATTTTAAAGCATTTTTGCGATTACTTTATGAAATGTTTCCCTGATAAGACCACATTTTACTACCAAGTAGGTGACGGAGATGTAGATCATCAATACTGGGGTCCTCCTGAACTTCAGACCTATGAAAGACCTGCATATTATGTCGCAACTCCTTCAAAACCCGGTTCAGATGTGGCGGGTGATGCAGCAGCAGCATTGGCACTTATGTATTTGAATTACAAAGACAAGGATTTGGAATATGCAAATCAATGTTTGACTTATGCCAAAGACCTTTATACCTTTGGTATGACTTATAGAGGAAACAGTAAAGGGCAAAGCTATTATCTTCCCAGAGATTATCTCGACGAACTTATGTGGGGTTCAATCTGGCTTTATGTAGCTACAAATGATAAGACCTACATGGATAATGTCGAAAAGCTTATGGTTGAGAAAAAAATCAGTGGAGACAATATGTTTAATGACCATTGGACACAGTGCTGGGATTATGTTTTGACAGGAGTATTTATAAAGCTCGCAACACTTTCATCCGATCCAAAATATAAAATAATTGCTGAAGAACATTTGGATTACTGGCAGAATGGATTGACAACTACTCCAGGAGGGTTGAAATACTTAGATAGCTGGGGAGTTTGTAAGTATCCTGCTGCAGAGAGCATGGCTCAGTTGGTTTATTACAAGCAAACCGGTGATCAGGATTGTCTTAACTTTGCAAAGAGCCAGATAGACTATATTCTAGGTAATAACCCAAATAATATGTCTTATGTAGTTGGTTTTGGAGATAATTATCCCAAGTATCCTCATCACAGAGCCGCAAGTGGAATGCTTGAAGGACCGCCTGCCGATGAAAAGAAGGAAACTCCGGAAAGACATATTTTATATGGTGCTCTTGTTGGTGGAGCAGATATGAGTGATGAATATAATGACGATGTTAACCTATATGTATATTCAGAAACAGGATTAGATTATAATGCTGGGCTTGTTGGTGCACTTGCAGGTATGTCGAAATATTTCGGAAAAGATCAGATGCCTGAAGATACTCCCGGTATCGAAGGTGAACCTACCCAGTATTATACTGAAGCTAAAATATACAAAGCAAATACAGAAGGTGTTACGATTGACCTTAATATGTATAATGTTGTCACATCACCTCCGCAATATGAGAGTGGCTTATCTTGCAGGTATTTCCTAGACTTCTCGGAATACGCTTCTTCAGGAATTAATCCTGCCAAATTCACTACTAAAGTGTATTACTCGCCTGCTGGAGCTGTAATATCTTCAATTAAGCCATGGGATGAGGACAAAAGTATTTATTATGTAGAAATCACTTTCCCTAATGATAAGTTGTATGCAAGAACCTATGTGCAATTTGCTATTTACAATTATGAAAGTAAACTTTGGGATTCTTCAAACGACTTTTCCACTGTAGGGTTAACCAGCACTTATACAAGAATGGAAAATATCCCTATATACAAAAATGGAGTTCAGGTTTCAGGGAAGAATCCGTCAGGCGAAGGGCCTGAAGTAACTCCAACGTTTACTTCAAAAGTCACTCCAACTCCAACCGCAACATCTTCAGATTATATATATGGAGATGTAAATGGGGACGGTTCTGCAAACTCAATAGACTTTGGAGTTATGAGGATGTATTTGCTTGGTATGATAGATGCGTTCCCTTATGAAAATGGCATAAAGGCTGGGGATCTAAACAATAATGGTGATTTTAACTCAATAGATTTTGGTATTATGAGACAATATATGTTGGGTATTATCACTAAGTTACCAGTTGAAAAGTAAAAGAAAAAAACTGGGAGGGGTATGAAATGTATAATGTACAAAAAGAAAGAATAAAAATTCGTATCAAAAGCCGTGGCAGACTGTCAATCTTTTTGTCTCTTGTCCTTATTACTGGACAGCTTTTCTCATCCGGTGCAGTATTTGCAGAGGCACCACCAGAGACTTTTACGCCCGCTGAAGGCTGGGAAAATTATGATTACTTCAACTTTGCAGAAGCCTTGCAAAAATCACTTTATTTTTATGACGCAGAAAAGTGCGGAACTGATGCTGGTTATGATAAAGGTGGAAGGCTTGAGTGGAGAGGTTCCTGCCATGAAGGTGATGAAAAAATACCTCTTGCTGACACATCGCTTTCAAAGGCTTTTTTAGAAAAATATAGAAACATTATTGATCCTGATGGAGATGGGACAGTAGATTTACATGGTGGGTTTCACGATGCCGGAGACCATGTCCGGTTCGGCCTTCCTCAGAGCTATGCAGCCAGTACCCTTGGATGGGGCTTTAATGAATTCCGGGAGTCCTACAAGGCAATTGGAGAAGAGGAGCATATGATTGAGATTTTAAAGTATTTTACTGATACTTTTTTACGTTGCTCTTTTCTTGATGGTGATGGAAATTTGATTGCTTTTTGTTACATGGTAGGAGAAGGAGATGCTGACCATACCTACTGGGGACCTCCGGAACTATATCCTGAAAACATTCCGAGACCTGCTGATTTTGCTACTGCTGAAACTCCAGGGAGTGATGTGTGTGCCAGCACCGCTGCAGCACTTTGTACATCATATATGAATTTTAAGGATACCGACCCGAAATATGCTGAACAATGCCTGACTGTTGCCAAAGCAATGTATGATTTTGCAAAGAAGTACAGAGGAAAACATAATGGTGACGGCTACTACACCTCGGATTATGATGAGGATGAACTGGCGTGGGCAGCAGTATGGCTTTATCAGTGTACTGAAAACATGGATTACATAAAGGATATAACAGCGGTTGATGAAACAGGAAACTATATCGGGTATATGAAAAGGATAATACCCGAAACTTTTAAACAAAATATCTGGTATAATTCATGGGTACACTGTTGGGATGCAGTATGGGGAGGAACATTCTTGAAGCTTAATCAGTTATTCCCTGACAATGAATTGTATAACTTTATTGCACGCTGGAATGTAGAGTATCTGTCAGGTGGTGCTGCAAAACATGAAGACCCGAAAGATACAAATTATTATAAAACATCACCTGCTGGATATTCAATGATAAACGGTTGGGGATCGGCCCGTTACAATGCAGCTGCTCAATTATCAGCACTAGTTTACATGAAATACCATCCCGAAAGGACGGATTTCGGTGAATGGGCAAAGGGCCAAATGGAGTATCTTATGGGAAGAAACCCTATGGGATATTCCTATATAGTTGGTTACGGTTATGAGCAGGGCTTGCCTTTTGCTCATCATCCACACCACAGAGCAGCTCACGGATCAAAAACAAATAGTATGAATGATCCTGAGGAACACAGGCATATTTTATGGGGAGCTCTGGCAGGCGGACCTGATTTAAATGATTATCATATGGATTCAACCACTGAGTACGCTTACAACGAAGTTGCCGTTGACTATAATGCTGCCTTTGTAGGTGCCTGTGCAGGATTGTATAAATACTATGGTGAGGGGCAGGAGCCAATAGCGAATTTCCCACCTAAAGAACCAAGAGCTGACGATTACTATTGTGAGGTAAAATTAGCACGTGAAACGGAAGATAGTACTCAAGTCGTTTTAAGAGTGCATAATGAATCCTGTCAGCCCCCTCATTATGAAACAGGGATGATGGTAAGATATTTCTTTAATATAAGTGAACTTTTAGAATTCGGCCAAAGTATAGACGATGTTATATTTGCTATTGAATACGACGAACAGATATCAATGCAACAGGAACCTATTACATACAGGGGTCCTTTCAAATGGGATGATGCAGGAACATATTATTATGAATTGGATTGGAGCGGCAAGAAAATATACGGAGACAGAGAGCTGCAAATTTCGTTTAGAGCGAAACAGGACCCAAATTACATAACTCACTGGGATTCATCCAATGACTATAGCAAGCAAAATGCTACAAACACTTATTCAATAAATAAAAATGTACCTGTATATTTGAATGGTGTAAAGGTATACGGAGAGGAACCTCCCAAGATGAGCCCTACACCGACTCCAACAATTGACCCTAGTGCAACTCCAGATGGCAATTCTTCTATTAAGGTATCCTATAAGTGCGGAACGGAGAATTTGGCTAAAAACACTATAAGATCAACAATAAATATCCAGAATACCGGAACTAATCCGATAAATTTATCGGACATAAAGGTTCGCTATTGGTTTACAAATGACGGCAGCGAGCAGAATTCTTTTACATGTGAATATGCCGCTTGTGAAACGGAAAATGTAACCGGGAGTTTCTACAATATAGATAATCCGGTAGATAGCGCAGATACATATTGCGAAATATCCTTTACTAAAGAAGCAGGTAAACTTGCACCTGGTGGAAGTACCGGAGCTATACCTTTTAGAATCGAAAGTACCTCGGTTTATAACCAGACAAATGACTATTCATACGATTCCGAAATGGCCGACACATTTGGGGATAATAGCAAAATTACTGCTTATGTAAAAGATGATCTTAAATATGGTATTGAACCTGTTTTAACTAATATCATTATTGGTGATCTAAACTCTAGTGGAAGAGTTGATTCAATTGACTTTGCCATCATGAGAATGTATTTGCTTGGGCTTGTTAAATTTGATGAAGAGACTTATACTTATAGAGCAGATGTAAATAGAGATAAAACTGTTAATGCAATCGATTTTGCATTTCTTAGAATGTACCTTCTTGGAAAGATAACTTCTTTTTAGTTTATTTAGTTGGCAGCTTAAAAACTGTTACAATTAAGAATAACGGGCTGGAGCATTATGAATCTTAATCTCATCATCTGGTATAGAAATTTTATATCTATACTGATGATGAGATTAGGTTATGTTATGAAATAGTTCCCGTATTTAAAATTTTAGAAAGTGAATTTCTGAAAACGTGGTTGTACTCAATATCCACCGTGATTTTTATTTAGGAATATCTTTATTTTTTTGATGAAATATGTTAAAATTAGAATATTAGTCTATCTAAATATATCAATTCATAAGGAGAATATATGGAAAGGACTTTAGTTATCTTAAAGCCTGATACGGTTAGGCGCAAGCTTATCGGAGAAATCATTTTCAGGTTTGAAAAAAAGAATCTTACAATTACTCATATGAAGGTTATGAATATTGAAACAGAGGTTGCTATTGAACATTATGCTCATGTAAAAGCTCTTCCGATTTTTGAAGATATGATAAAGTATATGACTTCAGGCCCTGTTGTTGTTATGATCATAACTGGCGAAAATGCTATTGGTATTGTTAGAAATATGCTTGGCAAAACAAGTTCTTTTGAATCATTACCTGGTACGATTAGAGGAGATTTTGGTTATCACAGTTTTGAAAACTTGGTACATGCCTCAGACTCAGTTAATAGTGCTGAGTTGGAAATTAAAAGGTTTTTTCCATCGTTAGTATAATAATATGTAAGCTATTTAAAATAACATTTTATAAAAGTATGCTAAAAGAGAATGGAGAATGATCCCATGATAATGGATTATGAAGGCTTTAAAAAGGAGATATATAAACTCTCGGGAATTGATCTTAGTGCATACAAAGAAAAACAAATGAAGAGAAGACTGGACTCTCTTATCAGTAAGAATAGTTTTGATGGTTATTCTTCTTATGTAGAGGCATTAAAAGTCAATGTACGTTTGTATAATGAGTTTATCAACTTTATGACGATTAATGTTTCGGAATTTTATAGAAACCCTGAACAGTGGACAAAACTCAAGTCAATAATACTACCGATGCTGCTTGAAAAGAACAAAGAACTAAAGGTTTGGAGTGCTGCATGTTCTAGCGGTGATGAACCTTACACATTGGTTATGGTATTAAATGAAATGCTGCCTCTTAGTAAAATTAAGATAATTGCGACAGATATTGATAAGGATATACTTGAAAAGGCAAAAGCTGGTGTTTATCTAGACAAAAGTGTAGCAAATCTACCTGATGACTATAAAAGAAAGTATTTTGATGTTGAAGGAAATTTATATAAGATAAAGGATGAGGTAAAAAAGTGCGTCGAATTTAAACATCACAACTTGCTTGCTGATCCTTATCCCACAAATTGTGACCTTATCGTATGTAGAAATGTTTTAATTTACTTTACAGAAGAAGCAAAAACTGATATATATGTAAAGTTCAGCAACTCACTAAAAACTGGTGGAGTGCTCTTTGTAGGCAGCACAGAACAGATAATCCTTTGTAGTAAATACTGTTTTAAGTCTTTGCAAACTTTTTTCTATCAAAAGGAGAAAGATTTGATTTGAGATATCATTTTGCAGATGTATTAAAATCGTATAGAATAAAATTAATTTTTAGTTTTGATTTAAGAAAATTGCAACTCGAATGTCTTAAAATCGAGCTGTACTAGACAATTTTAAGAATATTTATCATAAAACGAAGGGAGAGAATCATGAAAAGAAGGATAATGGCCTGGATTTTGCTGGCCGGTTTTTTACTTTTGATTATCAATTTGGTAACTTTCCAAAAATTCCTTACAGCTAGCTTTACTTTATATATAATCATCATTGCATACTATCTTATCTTTATGAATAAAAAACAATAGGTTTTGTATGAAATTCAGAACTGTATAATAATACCACCTTTTGCTAATACTTATAGCAGGAGGTGGTTTTTATTATAGTAGCTGTTCAAAAGGGATTGGATAGTATTAAATCCGGACTTAGAGAGAAAGGTTTTGAAGTAGTGGATATAGAGAGCTATAATTATCCTATTGATGCAATTGTATACGAGGGAAATTCATTTCAAATCTCATATGTCTCAAGGAACAACATGCCGGAAATGACCATGGGCAAAAGATCAAATTATGGAGTATTTATGGTGAATTCTCTTGGCAAGACGGTAGGAGAGATAGCAGATATGCTAAATACAAGATATTATAGTCCGCTTTTTTAATGTTGTATTTTTTATGCCTTAGGCATAATGAAAAAAACTTCCGCTATAATTTTGCTACAACACGCATGCTTCGCATGGGTGTCCCGCAAAAAAGCGTAAGTAATTTTTCGTTCATGCCTTAAAATAAAGTTTAAATTCTATTGACAAATAAAGTTCTCAATGCTAATCTTATGATAGAAATACCAAGTAAAGTACTTGGAATTGGAGGACTATTAATGAAACTATCTACTAAGGGACGTTACGGTGTGAAGTCCATGCTTGACCTTGCACTTCATAACGGGGAAGGTCCTGTTGCGTTGAAAAGTATAGCAGAAAGACAGGATATTTCTGAAAACTACTTGGAACAACTTTTTGCGACCCTTAGAAAGGCAGGTCATGTTAAAAGTGTTAGAGGGTCACAAGGTGGTTATATACTTGCCAACAGTCCTGAAAACATCACAATTGGAGCCATTTTGAGAGCACTTGAAGGTTCACTTGCTCCCGTTGAGTGTGTAGTTGAGGATGATCCTATTAAATGTACAAAGTCGGATCAATGTGTCACCAGAATAATATGGGAAAAAATCAGGGACAAGGTTAATGAAGTAGTTGATTCCATAACACTCTACGACCTTATAGAAGAATATACAAAGAATAATGAAAGCAAAGGATATATATTCAATATATAATCCCTACAAATTTAGTAAGATATTTTTGCTTTAAACTAATTTTATAGGGAATAAATAAAAAAGCAATATAATAATAACGAGACTTATAGAACATTCTAATATATTTTTATTTAAATAATAAGTAAGGAGCACTGAATATGGATAACAGAATAATATACTTTGATCATGCAGCAACAACTCCTGTAAAGCCTGAGGTTATTGAAGAAATGATGCCTTATTTCAGAAATAAGTTCGGTAATGCCTCTTCAATATACAGTATAGGCAGAGAGAGTAAAAAAGCTGTAGAAGTGGCAAGAGAGAGGGTCGCAAAATCGTTAGGTGCACTAACAAGAGAGATATTTTTCACAGGTTCCGGTTCTGAAGCAGATAATTGGGCTATTAAGGGAGTAGCTTATGCAAATCGAGATAAGGGAAACCATATAATTACTACAGCAATAGAACATCATGCAGTGCTTCATACATGCCAGTATCTTGAAAGTGATGGATTTGAAGTTACTTACCTGCCTGTAGATGAAAACGGATTGGTTTCACCAGAACAGGTAAGAAACGCAATTAAACCTAATACAATATTGATAACAATAATGTATGCCAACAATGAGATTGGAACAGTTCAGCCTATAGCTGAAATTGGCAAAATTGCAAAGGAAAAAAATGTGTATTTCCATACAGACGCTGTACAGGCTGTAGGTAATATACCTATAAATGTTAATGAATTAAATGTAGATTTATTATCCCTTTCAGGCCACAAATTTTATGGTCCGAAAGGTGTAGGTGCCTTATATATCAGAAAAGGCGTTAAGATTACAACATTCCTTCATGGCGGTGCCCAGGAAAGAGGAAGAAGAGCAAGTACGGAGAATGTGCCTGGAATTGTTGGACTTGGAAAAGCAATTGAGCTTGCAACACAGAACATTGAGCAGTATAATAGAAAATTGATGGAATTAAGAGATAGGACTATTGAAGAAATTACAAAAAAAATACCGTTTGTGAAGCTAAATGGTGACAGATATAAGAGGCTGCCCGGCAATGTTAATTTTTCTTTTGAGTTTATAGAAGGTGAATCTCTTTTATTAATGCTTGATATGAAAGGAATTGCGGCATCGAGTGGCTCTGCATGTACTTCAGGCTCGCTTGATCCGTCCCATGTATTGTTGGCAATTGGCTTACCTCATGAGATAGCTCACGGTTCATTAAGAGTGACTTTTGGTGATGAAAATACTCATGAAGATGTAGATTATCTGATGGAAGTGTTGCCATTAATAGTTGAAAGATTAAGGGAAATGTCCCCATTATATGAAAAGGTGAAAAGAGGGAATTAATATGTATAGTGAAAAGGTAATGGACCATTTTATGAACCCTAGAAATGTTGGCGAAATTGATAACGCTGACGGTGTAGGTGAAGTAGGAAACGCTAAATGTGGCGATATTATGAAAATATATCTGAAAATAGAGAACGATATCATTAAAGATGCCAAATTCAAAACATTTGGCTGCGGAGCTGCAGTCGCAACCAGCAGTATGGCTACAGAGCTTGTTGTTGGCAAGACGGTTGAAGAGGCTCTCAAAATTACAAATCAGGCTGTTGCTGAAGCATTAGATGGTCTTCCTCCTGTTAAGATGCACTGCTCCAACCTTGCTGAAGAAGCTATAAGAGCAGCCATAGAAGATTATCTGAGAAAAAACGGCAGACTTGATGAAAGTTGTGACTGCGGTGCTTGCGGAAGACGTTGTGATGATATACACCATGAGTTTGATGAGGACGACGATGACTAAAAAGAGCGTTATGATAGGTATGAGCGGCGGCGTTGATAGTTCAGTAGCTGCCGCTGTACTTTTAGAAAAAGGTTATGATGTTATAGGTGTCACAATGCAAATATGGCCGGAAACTAAAGAAGAGGTCAAATTAACTGAAGGCGGCTGCTGCTCACTGTCGGCAGTTGATGATGCCAGAGGTGTAGCTAACAGCCTTGGGATACCATATTATGTACTTAATTTCAAAGAGGTTTTTGAAGAGAAGGTCATAAACTATTTTATAGACGAATACTTAAAGGGAAAGACGCCTAACCCTTGTATAGCGTGCAACAGGCATGTAAAATTTGAATCGCTGTTGAGCAAGGCTGTTTCGATGGGCCTTGACTATGTAGCTACAGGACATTACGCAATAATTGAATACGATGAGAATAGGAAGAGGTATCTTTTAAAAAAATCAGTAACACAGCAGAAGGATCAAACATATGCTCTGTACAATCTGACACAAGATCAGCTTTCAAAAGTGCTTATGCCTATTGGTAACTATAGCAAGGATGTTGTCAGGCAAAAAGCTGCAGAACTTGGACTTTGTGTTGCATCAAAGCCTGACAGCCAGGAGATATGCTTTGTAGATGACAACAATTACGGTAGATTTATCCAAGAAAACACCGATAAAAAAATAGTTCCGGGGAATTTTGTAGATACAAAGGGGAATATTCTAGGAAGGCATAAAGGCTTAATACACTATACAGTCGGACAAAGAAAGGGCTTAGGGATCGCTTTTGGAAAACCAATGTATGTTATTGGCCTGGATGTTAAGAATAATAATGTAATACTCGGTGATAACAGTGAAGTATTTAGCGATAAATTAATAGCCGATGACTTGAATTTTATCTCAATTGATGGCTTGTATGAGCCTATGAGAGTAAAAGCAAAGATAAGATATTCAGCTAAAGAAGGGGATGCAACAATCATCCCTATTGAAAACGGCAAAGTACGGGTAGAATTTGATACTCCTCAGAGAGCTATAACTCCCGGCCAATCGGTCGTATTTTATGAGGACGATATAGTAGTTGGAGGCGGAATTATACAAGAATAGCTATTCTTCCATGTAAGGCATAGAAGCTTAATAAAATTCTTGTAAACTTAAAGTCTATATGTTAGAATAATTTAAAGACTGTGAAAGAGTGAAAGTAGTTGTCTATGGTTACACAAAAGAGAGTAGTCCGGTTGGTGAGAGGGCTTCAGCACATAGATTAACCAAATACCCTCTGGAGTTGCATGCTGAAAGTGTTTTTACATACACCACTAAGCAGAGCCGGAAGCCTACCGTTATATTGGCGGTGTATAATGAGGTACACTATATTTTGGTGTACGAATTAAGGTGGTACCACGGGAGCTTTCTCGTCCTTAACATAAGGATGTGAGGGCTTTTTTAGTTGGTATTTTTCTTTATACAGATTTGACTTTATAAATAAGATTGTTTAGGAGGAAACAATATGTCTAGTGTGTTTGAAACATTAAAGCAAAGAGGATTTATAGCACAGGTAACCCACGAGGAAACTGTAAGGGAACTTCTTGAAAAGGAAAAAGTTACTTTCTATATTGGTTTTGATCCAACAGCAGATAGTCTTCATGTAGGACATTTTTTGCAGATGGTTGTTATGGCACATATGCAGCGTGCAGGACATAAACCAATAGCCATAATCGGAGGCGGAACAGCAATGGTAGGCGATCCGAGCGGCAAAACTGATATGAGAAGAATGATGACACGCGAAGAAATACAAAGTAATGCTAACAATTTTAAAAAGCAATTGTCCAATTTTATTGACTTTAGTGATAATAAAGCGATAATGGTGGATAATGCTGACTGGCTTCTGGATTTGAATTATGTAAAATTCTTAAGGGAGGTAGGAGTTCATTTTTCAGTGAACAGGATGCTCACTGCAGAATGCTTTAAATCAAGACTTGAGAAAGGTTTATCCTTTATAGAATTTAATTACATGCTCATGCAGAGCTACGATTTCTTGAAATTATACCAGGATCATGGGTGTTTGCTCGAACTTGGAGGAGATGACCAATGGTCAAATATTCTTTACGGTATTGAACTTATTAGAAGGGTAGAAGGAAAGGATGCCTATGGTATGACTTTTACACTTCTTACAACCAGTGAAGGGAAAAAAATGGGCAAAACCGAAAAGGGAGCTTTGTGGCTTGACCCAAATAAGACACCTCCATACGATTTCTACCAGTACTGGAGAAACATAAATGACAGTGATGTTATTAAATGTTTGAAACTGCTTACTTTCCTTCCATTGAGCGAAATTGACGAACTTGCAAAGCTCAAGGATCAGCAAATAAATGAGGCAAAGAAGATTCTTGCATATGAAGTAACAAAGCTTATTCATGGTGAAGAAGAGGCTGGAAAAGCACAAAGTGCAGCTGAAGCTCTTTTTGTTAAAGGTGCAAGCTCTGAGAATATGCCAACTACAGAAATAGGTACTGAAGAATTAGCCAATGGAATTAATATACTTGATCTTTTAGTAAAGACAAAGTTAGCACCATCTAAAGGTGAGGGAAGACGTCTTATTGAACAGGGTGGAGTAAGTGTCAACGAAGAAAAAGTTGATAAAATTGATTTCATGGTAAAGGAAGAAGACTTTAAGGATGATGAAATAATCATCAAAAAGGGAAAGAAGGTTTACCATAAGGTAAAAATAATCAGATAAAACAATTGCATTAAGATATCGAGTGCCAGCAAAGTTACAATTTGCTGGCACTCGATATTATAAGGCACAACAGTCAGTCCAATATTTACATTTTTATACCAAAATACAGATTTGATATAAACGGTATTTAATCTATTTTTGTGAAGACCGGTTTCCTTTGCTCAAAGTGTGATGTATAAGCAAATCCAGCTTTTGATATCATTTCCTTAATATAATCAAACTTATAGCCAATATGTTCAGGCGTATGTGCATCCGAACTTGTACTTATAATTTCACCGCCAAGCTCCCTATAACGTTTAACTATTTCAAAATCCGGCATAGGTGAAGCCAAATTATATCTGAAGCCTGAAGTGTTTACTTCAATACCTTTACCCTTTGCAATGATTTGCTTTAGAATTGAATCGATCAAATCACTGTAGTCAGAATATTCTAATATCCTGTTGTCATAACATCCATACCTCCTTATGAGATCAAGATGCCCAAAGATGTCGAAATTGTCAAAGGATTTTAAGGTTTGAAGTACTTCTTGAAGGTATCTTGTATAGGATTCAGTTTTGCTTTTTGATTTGCAAAAATCCCCATTGTGTAAGTCCAGTTTGTCAACAATATGGACAGAGGCAATAACAATATCGAAATTGTAACTGTTTAATACCTCTAAAGTACTATCTATTACCTGGGGCTGTATACCAACTTCAATACCTTTAAATACTTTTATTCGGCCATTAAAATCACTTTTTATAAGGTCCATAGTTTCTGAGTATTTGTCAAAGTCGATCATAAACACATCATCATAATCAGGATAGTCATAATCGAGATGATCAGTAAACGAAACCCCTTGTATACCAATATTAATGGCTGTATTCAAAGCATCTATGCAATTCATATCACTATCACCTGAAAAATTACTGTGTACATGGCAATCAAACATATATCAATTCCTCCAAATTGTATAATATCGAATAGTTAAAATATAACTTCCACTATGTACAAAAGGCTTTTAATTAATATAGGTTAAGTAAAAAGTGGAAGTTGCAGTTCACCAATTCCTATAGTATTATTTATAAATCAAGAAAAAAAATAAGTCAAGAAATAAGAGCAAATATATACGAAGCCTTAACACAAGTTTGCAGAAAAGTATATTATTAAGGGATATGGAAAAGAAGGGTTTTAGTTTGGTCCTATAAAAATGCTACTAATAGCCTATATAAAAAGACTTGCATAATTTATAGAAATTATATAAAATATAAATAAGGCATTAATTGCACTTGTTTTTGATTTTGTAAAAATAGTCAAAAGTTTTCTTTTAGCTCATCCTGAAAATAGCAAGCTTTCAAAGAAATTCTAATAAGTCCGGTGTATTGAAAATAATATTTAGGGAAATCTTACAGCAACTTACTTGGTACCTTTGGTTTATTTTCATGCAATGGATAGGCTTTTAATCAGCTTAAAATGCAGCTTTAGATAATGCAATTAGGTTTAGGAGGGGTTTAGTGTGCGAAAAAAGATTACTGAAGTATCAACCGACTATAAGATTCTTATAGTAGACGATGAAGAAGGTATAATTAATTCTCTTAAAGTAATGCTTACACGAAGCGGGTATTTTTGTGTAGGTATTTCTAACCCTATTGAGGCCATAAAACACCTCGAGACTGAACCTTTTGATATGCTTATATTAGATTATATAATGTCTCCCATCCATGGAGATGAGGTTGTTGCTAAAATAAGAGAGTTTAATAAGGATATTTACATACTCCTATTGACGGGACACAAGGATCTTGCGCCGCCTCTGGAAACAATTAAAGCCCTTGATATTCAAGGCTATTGTGAAAAAGGAGACCGATTTGATCAACTTTTATTGTTAATCGAGTCAGGTATAAAATCCATATCTCAGATGCGCACTATCAAACAATTCAAGGATGGTCTAAACAGAATACTTTATGCGGTACCTAAAATATATCAGTTGCAACCGATTGATACAATTCTTGAAGAAATTCTTGAAGGTCTTATGCCTTTAGTGAACAGTAAAGATGCCTTTATTCTTGTCGATGATTGCAATAGCAGTCAAGGAGAAATTATTTATAAAGGGGTCGGCGAATACAAAATTCCTGTAGAATCATTAGTCACTATGCTTAGCCCTGATCTAATGGAACATATCGGTTTTTCCAGAGCGAATAGAGTTACAGTTAACCTAGATCATGGAATTATTCTTCCTCTAATAGGTGACAATAAGAGTTCTATTGGAGTAATTTACATAGAGAGCAACAACTTTGATGAAGGGCTAAAATTGCTTGAAATATACTCAACTCAAGCTGCATCATCTATCAACAATGCCTTCTTACATTCACTTATAAATATGAAAAAGGAAGAACTCGATAGAACTTATCAGGAATTGAGAAACAGGTATATTGATACGATTGAGGCTTTACGCCTAACAGTTGATGCCAAGGATATTTATACTCGCGGCCATTCTGACAGGGTATCATACTATACTGGAAAGTTAGGTGAGGAGTTTAATTTAAGCCCGGAAGAGATAGAATTATTGAAAGTTGGCGGTATATTCCATGATATAGGGAAAATTGGAACAGCCGATGACATATTGTTTAAAACTGACAAACTTGATTTTTCCGAATATGAGGAGATTAAGAAACATCCGCTTAAGGGTGCGTATATACTGTCTGCAATTTCCATGTTTAAGGATGTTGTACCATTAGTTAAATATCATCATGAAAGGCTAGACGGAAAAGGTTACCCTGAAGGTTTGAAAGGTGATAATATCCCATTTCTTGCAAGAATTCTTACCGTCGCTGATGCCTTTGATGCAATGACATCAGACAGAAAATATAGATCAAGACTTCACCTTGAAGAAGCAATAAATCAATTCAAATTGAATTCAGGCACACAGTTTGATCCTATTATTGTAGAAAAGTTGCTAGGTCTTCTTGTAAATTTTGAGCTAATGCAGAAAGACATTGCTGCAACCTTTGCAGAGTGTTAGGATTAATGATTATAAAGTTTATATTTTCAATCTAAATCAGGTTTTTTATTGAACTTATGAATAAGAAGAGATTATCCTCTTCTTATTTTTTACGTGATACGAAAAAGTGAAGTAAATATCCTAAAATGATCCGGGCCTAAATGCCACCGATGTTTTAATTTAAGAAATTTGGATTTATTAGTAGAAGGCTTTTTGGGCATAATAGAATAATTATTACATATAAAATTAAACTTATTAGAAAAAAATGCTATAATTATATTGTTAAAAAATAAAGCTCACTCAATTTAAGGAGGAAACTTATGTCTGAAAACAAAACTCAAGGACAAATTTTATCAGAAAAGTTGTCTTATGACCAAAAAAGTGCATGGGAGAAACTAAGTGAAGAGGAATTTAAAATCACATTTGATCTATGTGATAGATATAAAAGCTTTTTAAATAGAGCAAAGACAGAGAGGGATTTTACCACTGAAACAGAAAAGCTTGCAAGAAGCAAAGGTTATATATCTATCGATGAAGTGATAAAATCCAATAAAAAATTGCAGCCTGGAATGAAGGTATATACTGTTGGTAGAAATAAAACTGTAGCACTCGCAGTGATTGGAGACAGTGCAATGGAGAATGGTGTGAACATTATTGGAGCACATATTGATGCCCCAAGAATTGACTTAAAGCCTAATCCAATGTACGAGGCAAATGATATGGTCTTTTTAAAGACCCATTATTATGGCGGAATAAAGAAGTATCAGTGGGTGACTATTCCTTTGTCAATTCACGGTGTAATAGTAAAAAGGGATGGCAGTATTGTAAACGTGAGTATAGGTGAGGACGACAATGATCCCGTCTTTACTATTACAGACCTTCTTCCGCACCTTGCAGCAGAACAGATGCAAAAAAAGATGAGTGAAGCTATAACAGGTGAGGGACTAAACATCCTATCCGGCTCAATTCCCTATAAAGATGATAAAGTTAAGGATAAGGTTAAGCTAAACGTATTAAACCTTTTAAACGAAAAGTATGGCATTATCGAAGAAGATTTTCTTTCAGCCGAACTCGAAATGGTTCCAAAGTTTAACGCTGTTGATGTAGGATTTGATAAAAGTATGGTGGGTTCGTATGGACAGGACGATAGAGTATGCGCATATGCGGCCCTAGAAGCAATACTTGATACAGAGAATGTAAAAATGACTGCTGTTTGTATTTTATCCGATAAAGAAGAAGTAGGCAGCATGGGGAATACAGGAGCACAATCCAGCTTTTTTGTAAACTTTTTAGCAGATTTATGCAACTTGAGTATGGAAAATTACAACGATATTATACTTAGAAAATGTCTTTCAAATTCCAAAATGCTTTCCGCAGACGTTAATGCTGCAATTGATCCAAATTTTGAAGGTGTATATGATAAAAGAAATTCTTCTTTTTTAGGAAGGGGAATAGTACTTCAAAAGTATACTGGTTCAAGAGGTAAAGCTGGAGCAAGCGATGCAAACGCAGAATTTGTAGGTGAGGTAAGAAAGCTTTTCAATGACAACAATATAGTATGGCAATCTGCAGAATTAGGAAAAGTTGACCAGGGCGGAGGAGGCACAATAGCCCAATACATCGCAAATTTGAATGTAGACGTAATAGATTGCGGTGTAGCTATTCTATCAATGCATTCGCCGTTTGAGATTACAAGTAAGGTAGATATATATATGTCATATAAGGCATACAAGATTTTTTTCATTGCTTAATTTTTCCTTTTACAACTAATAAAACTAGTCCTAAGTGATTCTTCTATTGTTTCACTTTGCAAAATTTTCAAAAAAAAATCGGGAGCTTAAATAAACTCCCGATTTTTTTTATTTATCTTCATTTTTATTATCAGTAAAATATTGATCAACTATCTCTTGTGCCTTTTCTTTGTCAATTTCGTAGTACCAGCCTTTTTCTTCTACAGAATGCCCTGTTAGTTTCTGCATATTAATATCGTCCGCGTTTACTTTGCCTACATTTTTAGACAACTTTATAACTTCGGACATCTCAACATTAGTATCTATATTGCTAAAAACAACATTCAAGATATCATTTATTTTTGTAATATTAAACATATTTGCTTTCTGCCTTATCAATTCCCTTATGAAATTCTGCTGAGCATCAATTCTTTTCAAATCACTGCCATCATAATTCTTTGTGACCTTACTGTGATTTCCTTTTCTATACCGCATATACTGTTCAGCCTCTTTTCCGTCCAAATGCTGCTGGCCTTTTTCCAAGTGAATATGAAGGTTCTGAAATGGATCGTCATAATTCATATCCTCAGGAACATAATAATCAACTCCACCAAGTATGTCTATTGTTTTCTTGAATGTGGACGTATCAATAAATACATAATATTTTATATCAACTCCAAGTAGATCACTTACACATTCAATTGCCCGTTCTCCGCCTCCACCAGGGTATGCAGCGTTTATCTTGGCTGTTTTTTTATTTATTCTCACTTTTGTATCCCTTGGTATGGATAATATGTTTATTTTAGCTGTTACGGGGTTAAAGTTCACAAGCATCATCGTATCGGTATTTTTAGCGACCTTATCTCCACCTAAGACAAGTACGTTTATGCTTTCATTAACTGTTTTATAAGGATCAAAGATACCTTGGATCAAGCCGGTATTTTTACCACTATCGACAGAAGTTTCTTGTGCTGCTGACGAATTAATGTATGCCAGTGATAAAACACCTAATAAAAACATAAAAGAGGATAGTACCGAACATATTATTAAGAAAAATTTTCTTCCATTCATAGTAATCTACTCCATTTAATAAATATTTTGCAAATTATGTGGTTAATTAAATCACACCAATAATAAAGTATAAACCAATCCGTAAAATAATTCAATCACTCAAAAGCGTTTAGTTAAGATTTTTTCCATTTATTAATTAGCTTTATTGAACAGCTGAAATATCCTTTTGGATTTTTCCTAATTAATAGACGAAGAA
Source organism: Acetivibrio cellulolyticus CD2 (assembly GCF_000179595.2). NCBI lineage: Bacteria > Bacillati > Bacillota > Clostridia > Acetivibrionales > Acetivibrionaceae > Acetivibrio > Acetivibrio cellulolyticus. The sequence continues at coordinate 854,383 of NZ_JH556658.1, forward strand.
AAGTCTCAGAAGGTTCCTGAAAATTTAAAAGATTAATAATAAATTTAGAAATTTTTGTTGGTTCATTAGTGATTTATGTGTATAATACTGTTATATATTTTTACTGTGGGGGACTCTAAATGAAATTCAGAAACATTGTTTTAATAGGTATGCCGAGCTCGGGGAAAAGTACTATTGGAAAACCCCTCTCTAAAGAGTTGGAGATGCAGTTTATTGATACTGATGCTCTCATTTTTGAAAAGGAAAATAGGCCTTTAAAGGATATAGTAAACGAGGATGGACTTGAAAGATTTCTTCAAATCCAAGGAGATATAATTCTTAGAATTGATGCCCACAACCATGTTATATCTACAGGCGGAAGTGTAATATACAATGGGGAAGCAATGGAGTATCTAAAAAAAGAGGGATTTGTAGTATTTCTTGATGTAAAACTTGATGAAATAAACAACAGGCTAGAGGGCGGCAGACGTTTTGCCAGAAATAAAGATCAAACCTTTGAAGAATTATACAAAGAGAGGTTACCTCTTTACTTAAAGTATGCAAATATCACAATAGACTGTGCAAATAAGGATGTTGATGTTATAGTAAAAGAGATAAAAGAGCAATATAAAAAGATTTGTAAAGAATGACTTTCTAGTATTAATATATAAGCTATTTTTTAAGGAGTTGGTGTAGAATGGTAGGAAACACATTTGGAAGAATATTTCGCGTAACCACATGTGGTGAGTCATATGCAGGAGGATTCAGAAAGAATCTTGATATTCCAAAGGAACTCTTTGGAGGACTTATGGCAATTGTTGACGGTGTGCCCCCAGGAATTAAACTTTCAGCTGATTTTGTTCAGCAGGAAATGGATAAGAGAAGACCTGGGCAATCGGATTTGGATACTCCAAGGCAGGAAAAAGATAAAGTTTACATTTTTTCTGGTGTTATGGAAGATGATTTAACTACGGGTGCTCCTGTAGGAATAATCATTCCAAACGCAGTTGTTGAAGATCAGCACCTGAGCAAGCATAAGAGCTATAAAGAAGTTGTTCGTCCAGGTCAAGCGGGATATACCTTCTTTAAAAAATACGGACAGTTTGCCGATAATATAGGAGCGGGACGTGCTTCGGCCAGGGAAACTGCAGCGCGTGTAGCTGGTGGTGCTGTTGCTAAAGCTATTCTTGACACAATGGGAATTGACGTAATTTCGTTTATAACTGAAATTCATGGTATAAAAGCTGAGAATATTACTTACGAACTTGCAAAAGAAAACTATCGTAAAAATGAATTAAACTGCCCTGATCTTGACAAAGCGCAAGAAATGATGGCTGAATTAAGAAGAATCAAGGCAGAAGGAGATTCATGCGGTGGTGTTGTTGAAATTATTGCAAGAGGTGTTCCGGCAGGATTGGGAGAGCCTGTATTTGACAAACTCCAGGCAACTTTGTCTCATGCAATAATGTCCATAGGTGCAATTAAGGGAATTGAATTTGGAGATGGTTTTGAACACTCAAAAATGAAGGGATCCGAATCAAACGATATTCCGTACTTCGATGAGTCTGGAAGAGTAAAATTTAAAACAAATCATGCGGGAGGCATGTTAGGCGGTATTTCAAATGGCGACGATATAAGGATCAGGGTTGCTGTAAAAGCAACACCTACTATTTCAATTAAGCAGGATACAGTTAATATGTATAAGCAGGAGAATATTCAGGTTGAATTTAATACACGTAATGACCCTTCAGTATGTCCTAGAATTTATCCTGTATGTGAAGCCATGGTAAGAATGGCACTTTTAGATGCTTTATATGTTGCAAAAGGATATAGAGCTGTTTCACAAAATATAGATCCAAGATGGGATAATCTATAAAAAAACATTTAGCAACGCAAATAATACAAACAAAAAATAGCTATGCTTCTCATAGCTATTTTTTGTTTGTATTATTTTAAAACTTATTTTGTTAATTTTTGGAGAGCTTATTGGTAATTATCCTCTTGTAGGAATCATATTGAGTTTTTAGCATTACAACCGCAAATTCCTGAGTGAGCCTTAATATTTCAATACAGTGTTCAATACTATCCATAGTCATTTTATCAGTTTGATTATATTCCAAACCATATTCATAACCGTATTTACTTGCACTCTTCCATACCACCAATGCTTCAAATTCAAGGGCTTTATCTTCGATAGTGGTGTTTATTCTAATGCTCTGCCCCTTTTCGTATTCAAGCTTTGAGCATATGGATAAACCCTCAAGACTCATATTACGTATATACGCAAAGTTTTTTTCTTCATCGTCTAATATGTAGGCACACAACGATACCGGAAACCTTTGCGTAACTCTTCTGTCTGTAATAGTTATTACATTGTTAACTGTTAAGCCAAAGGTATTTTGCTGGTAGTCAATATTAGAAACTGTGCTCTCGCAGATGTTTACGATATTTTCATCTTCAAATCCCATTACTATTGGATCATTGTCAAAAAAGTTGAATATTAGGAAATCTTTATCCGGTTTAATAATAAAATAATTTTCATTAATATTACTTATAACTCCTTTATTTATTTTTTTACCGGAATAGTGCTTTAGAGTAACTACTTCTCCTACTTTTAAATTCATATAATCATCTCCGCCTACTAAATTTAATTATTGCATTGCAAAATATACGATAAAACTAATGAAGCAGAAGAAAATGCTTGTAAAGATAAGTAAGTCATCAGAAAAAACATAGATAGCAGTAAAAAAATTAAAGTTGAATTAATTACGTTATTTACATTATAACATAATTTAGCATAATTTGATAGTGTAATTTTAAAATTTTATTTCATTTCGTTAACATAAATATTTTATTTATGAGTCCATAGTATAAAGCCCTAAAAATAGCCAAATTTTTTATGTGATTATTAAAAACAAGCAGGAATTAAGGTGGTTATGATAGAAATAAACAATAATAACTAAAAAAGGATGGTAGTTTAATAATGTATTATGTTACAGCTTTAGGCGAAATTCTTATTGATTTTACTACGTCTCTTAGGTCTGATCAGGGAAATTATTGTTTTGAGCAAAATCCCGGAGGTGCACCTGCAAATGTTTTGTCTTGCATAGCAAAGCTTGGCGGAAAGACTGCGTTTATTGGAAAAGTGGGTAGGGATATGTTCGGCAATTTTCTTTTACAAGTGCTGACAGAGTATGGAGTTGATACATCCGGACTAAAATTTAGCGATTCATATAATACAACACTTGCATTTGTAAAGTTGGATGAAAATGGGGACAGATCCTTCATCTTTTATAGAAACCCTGGTGCTGATACCAGTTTGACTTCTTCAGAAATAAACTTTGAGTTAATAAATCAATCAAAGGTATTCCATTTCGGCTCCTTGTCCATGACGGATGAACCTTCAAAAAGTGCAACTTTAAAAGCATTAGAACATGCAAAAGATAATAATTTAATTATTTCATATGATCCTAATCTAAGACCTGCGCTTTGGAAGAGTCTGGATCACGCCCTAAATGAGATAAAATCTGTATTAAATAGGGTAGACATACTAAAGGTTTCAGAAGAAGAGCTCGAGTTTATTACCGGCGTAAAGGATCTTGCTGAGGGAAGTAGCATTTTGTACGATCAGTACAGAATTAATGTAATATTAGTAACCAGAGGTAGTAATGGATGTTTTTATAGGCATAAAGGTGTTACTGGCGGAAAACCAGCATTCAAAAACCTTAAAACAATTGATACAACTGGCGCTGGAGATGCCTTTTTAGGAGGCATTCTTTATTTTCTTCTTTCTAAAGGGATCTGTCAAGTTAATGAGCTTGATATTTCATTGCTTGAAAGTTCTATAATTTTTGCAAATGCAGTTGCAGCCATTTGTACAACTAGAAGAGGGGCAATACCTGCCATGCCGGATATTAGTGAAGTTAATGATCTGATAAATGGGGTTATTTAGATTTATAGAAAGCATCTATCCTTTTTATGGCAAAAAAGTTTACAAATTAGACATAAAACTTTAAAATAAATATTGTATAAATAATTTATGATGTGCTATTTTTGTATATAATTTTTTAATTATAAAATATATTAAGGTGGGGGTTATTTAATGAAGAAAAAGATTCTTTTGGCGGTAGCATTGGTTGTTGTAGTTGCTGCTGCAGTTTCAGCGGTAGTGTGGGGGCCATTTTTCAAAAAAGGAGGGGATAACGTCAATAGCACTAGTGCTAAAGTGGATGAATCCAAACAGTTTGGTTTTGAGACTTTAAAGATCAATGGTGCTTATGTGAACACAGCTCTATTTAATGAACAATATAACGCCTTTTATGAAAAGTATAAAAATAACGCAGAAATGCTTCAAAAAACTGATGAAGAAAGAAATGACATGTTTCTTGATCAGCTAATTGAAAAAGTTGTTATGGATGATTATTTTGCAAATAAGTCCAATGTAAAAGTAAGTGATGAAGAAGTTAATGCTTATGTTGCCAAGTATGTTGCACCAAGATATTCAGGCTCTGAAGAACAGACAACTTACTTTCAGTCAATGGGTTTTGCAAATGAAGAAGATATGAAAAATACTATAAAGGATTATCTGCTTAAGCAGCAAGTCTATTATGCTGCAGCTACAAAGGCTGGGTTAACACTGACTGATAAAGAACGCAAGGATGCCTATGAAGAGCATAAAAGTTATAATAAAAAAGTTGATTTAAGAAATATATTGGTTGCAATAAATGATAAGAGAACAAAGGAACAAGCTCAAGAACTTGCAAATACTGTATATACAAAGCTCAAAAACGGTGAAAGTTTTGAAGCTCTTGCAAAACAGTATTCTGATGACAGTGAAAGCAAGGAAAATGGTGGTCAAAAGAAAAATGTTTTACCAGGCAATAATGAAACCGACTATGATAATGCTGTCTTTAAAGCCGAAGCTGGTCAACTGCTTGAACCTATTTATCTGGCTAAAGGGTATGAAATTGTTAAAATTGAAAAAGTAACAGATTTTTATCATCCTGAAGAGGAATACTCCCAGACCGTACTGGTTGAAAAATTCCTAAATTCCGATAAATATAAGGAATGGTTTGAAAGTATCAAGAAAGATTATCAAATCGAAATAACCGACCCTGCTTTTAATGCGTATAGGTCTTATAAAAATAAAAAATATGATGAAGCAGCTAAGTATTATGAAACAGCATATGAAAAAACCAAGGAGATCAATTATATTAATAGAGCTTGTGAAACATATGCAGAGGGCAAAAACTGGACTGAATTAATAAGGATTAGTCAAAAGGGTTATAAAATTAAATCTGATAACGTTTTGTTCCTTGTATTTGAAGCAAAAGGCCTTTATAATGGCGGAAATAAGGAAGAAGGATTGAAGAAAATGCAAACGGCACTAAAGAAGGCCGATAAGGACATTTATTTTCTTGGTGTAATTAAGAACGCATATGAGGAGCTTGGTCTAAAGGATGAGGCTGCTAAAATAAATGTAGAATAAACAACTTCTAATATTAAATTATAAGCTCTATTTGAAGACTTATGATATTCCTGCTGCAATGAGGAACATATAAAGATTTCTAAGCGGCTATAACTGTTAGATGTTAACACGTTTATAGCCGTTTTCTGTATTTTTATGCCGTTCAACCTTAGAGTATAATATCTACGTTTTGATTATGGAATTTGCAATAATTAAATACATAAAAACCCTAGTGAAAACAATTTTTAAATGCTATAATATTTCTTAAATATTATTTTAGAAGTAGATACGTTTGGATTTGAAGGGAGACTTAATAGTTGGACTCAAATAATAATGATGAATTTATAAATTATGAAAATTCCAGTAATCCTAGACCATGGATAAGATATTGGGCCAGATCAATCGATATGAATATTTTTTTAGCATTTCTTGTTTTGCTTAAACTGATTTTTTTCCCAAACAGGCAACTTGACATAACTATAGCTAGTTTAGGACTTTATTTATTATGGATCCCCCTCGAAGCACAACTTTTATCAACATGGGGAACTACTCCTGGTAAATGGCTGTTAAATGTAAAAGTTAGAGACTCAAAATTAAATAAACTTACCTTGAAAACTGCTCTGTTAAGAAGTTTATATGTATGGACAATTGGGTTGGGAATGGGCCTTTTTTCAAGTATTACAATAGTTATTTCTTATTTTACTCTTAAAAATACAAAAATTACAATTTGGGACAAGTCTTTTAACTGCAATATTTTACATGAAGAAGTTCCAAAAGAGAGGTTAATTATTATTATTGCTGTGATTATATTTTTGCCATTATTTGTTGTATCGTTTATCTAGCTATTTGTTCAATTACAGGGTTAGTGCAAACCGCCCGCTAAGCGGGTGGGCATGATTAACTACTTACTATTTATTGATATATTCTTCTACATTCTTTAAAACTTCATTTGTTATTTTATAGGTATGTCCACAAGCTTCCATTTGTCTTTTACAAAAACTTCAACTAATCCTCTTGTGTTATTAATTACGTAGTTGCCATTGTCTACAATTTCAACATTAATACTTTTCATATCACTAAGTTCTCCAAATATTTGATCTTTCTATGCATCAAATGATGAAATATTTTTAGCGAATTAATTAATTGTAAGCCAAGCGAAAATATAGTAATATTATTTTAGAGGGATATGTTATATTAAATAATAATAGAATTATTATAAATAATCAGAAATCACAGTTACTAATTTTTATTATATAAATTAATATTATTTAAAGTCCAGCGGTAAAATGTCAATACCAAATTGGAAATAAATTTAGAAATATTGATGATATTTTACCGGTTTTGAGCATAAAAAGGCATCACCTATTAAGCCTACCAAAGTAAGTTTGTAAATATGGTAGGATATGGTTAACCAAATGGAAATTAATCTCCTTTTGGTGGAATATAAAGTCGATTGCTATGCAGCAGTGCATAGACAAGTCGAACGAATTTTCTGGCAGTTAATGCAAGTGCCCTTTTATGAGCTGTTTTTGGGGTTTGGCTATATTTTAATTCATAGAAGCGTTTTAACTCGTGATCGTGCAATCTCACTTTGTTAGTTGCTTCCATGAAGTAGTAACGCAAATAACGGTTACCAAACTTAATTAATTTAGTATTTGAAGCCGTAAAGTTTCCTGATTGGTGTTTTGTCCAGGAAATACCCGCAAATTTAGCTAATGCAGCATGATCTTTGAAACGATGAATATCACCAATTTCTGCTATTATTCCGGCAGAGTATACAGGGCCGATTCCTTTGATAGAGGTTAAAGGATTAGGAATAAGTTTAATTTGTTCCTCAATAGCCTTATCAAAGATTTTGAGCTGTTCCTTATAAGCTTTTATAGCTGAAAAAGACACAGCAAGTACCTGATTTACTGAATGAGTAACCGTTTTGGGAAGACGGTATGAACTTCTTGCAGCTTTCTTAAAAGTGGCTGCAATTTCATCAGGATTATCAAAGCGGCCCTTACCTTTTTTGCTGATAAA
>NZ_JH556658.1:861953-895680 GCF_000179595.2 Acetivibrio cellulolyticus CD2
GAGGATACGGACTTTATTGTCTTTGAGACTAACATCAATACCTACCAACAATGAATTTGACAATGAAATCACCACCTTTCTGATTAAAAATTTTGAGCTATTGAACTTAACTAATGCCCGTGGTACCTGACGCATCAACATCCTCGCAATTAGAATACACCTCTTGAATCTCTATGCACGACTCCTTGAACTGCCATACAGGAGAGAGATAAAAAGAGAAAAACACCCAGCGGTTTAAAGCTAACATCAGGCCAGGGGAACTGACTTTAACAGAAGCGACATAAAAATGCCCTACAGGAGTTGAACAGAACCATCCTCAATAGCCACTATTATTGTTACACGAGCATTAGTTAAGTTCAATAGCAACAAAATTAAGTTTTCAAGGAGCATTAGCTTTGAGTCAGTGCTAGAGAACAAAAAACTTTTTCAAGAATCCAGTTGACAACGAGCCTCCCCCATATGATTAGGCAGCCGAAGAGGCAGCCACCCTATCCCAGAAGAAGTACTTTGGAGAAGGCGCAAAGGGGATATGGCGGCTGCAGCCTTAGCAGGCTATCATATGGGCCCCACTCATTGTAAACCGCACTTAAAAAACTTTTTTGCACCCCAGCTACATTGCCTCAAAGAGTTTTCGTAAAGAAAACTCCCAGTTGATTTATGGTAAATGAACAAGGAAATGTAAGGGGTTCAACTGGAAAATCTAAGACTTAAACCTTACAAAATATATTATACGAGGAGGAGTTTGTATGAAAAAGAAACCTATAAAAAAGGTTTTTTTATCATTGGCATTGGCAGTAATGATACCTGCAATGTCATTTGTAGGTACTACAGGTGCTCTAGCAGAAGAAGGTGTTAAGTACGAATTTGAGGACGGTGTCCAGAATGGAGCCCAAATTTATACTGACTATGTTGGAAAAACCGATGCTGGACTTTCCTTCGACCTAAGCGGTGCATCCTGCAGCTTTATTGGGCAAAAAGGGACAAGCACTTCTGTTAACGTCAATATTGACAAGGCTGGGCTTTATGACTTGGTTGTTCGCTATGCTGAGCCATATGATGCAAACAAAAAAGTACAATACCTTAATGTAAATGATTCCAATCAGGGAGAGGTAAGTTTCGGTTATACTCTTGAATGGAAAGAGATTTCAGCAGGTATTGTAAAGCTTAATGCCGGATCTAACAATATTGAATTCGAAAGCTACTGGGGTTATACCTTTTTTGATTATCTGATTGTTAAACCTGCTGATGAAAGCATAACAAACCTAAAAGTAGATAAAACATTGTCAAACCCTTATGCTACAAACGAAGCAAAATCACTTATGAGTTATCTATGTGACGTTTATGGCAAACACATAATTTCAGGTCAGCAAGAACTTTGCGGATCACATAACTATAGCGGCTCTGAAGCTGAGTTTACTTACATACAGGATAAAACCGGAGAAATGCCTGCTTTAAGAGGTTTTGACTTTATGAACTACAGAGGAAACGGTTTAGAATGGGATGATGCCTGTGCTGAACGTCTTATTGAGTGGTATAAAGAAAAGAATGGTATACCTGCACTTTGCTGGCACTGGTTCTCACCTGGTGATATTGGCAAGAAAGCTGCAAACAGCTTTTACACGGAAAGTACAACTTTCAGCATATCAAAGGCTTTGACTTCTGGAACAGAAGAAAATAAAGCGCTGTTAAACGATATTGAACATATGGCCGGAAAGTTTCAGCAGCTTGAGGATGCCGGAGTTCCTGTATTGTTCAGGCCTGTACATGAAGCAGAAGGCGGATGGTTCTGGTGGGGAGCAGAAGGCCCGGAACCTTGTGTTAAACTCTATAGACTTCTTTATGATAAGTTCACAAATGAGTACGGATTGAATAACATTATATGGGTATGGAATTCATATGCTTATGACTCATCATCTAAATGGTATCCAGGTGATGATGTAGTTGATATTGTTGGTTACGATAAGTACAATGCTAAGGATGGTTTACCTAACGGAAGTGCAATAGCATCTACATTCTACAGCCTTGTAAAGCTTACAAACGGAAATAAGCTTATTGCAATGAGTGAAAATGATACAATTCCTCAGGTTTCAACTCTTATGAACGAATCAGCCGGCTGGCTTTATTTCTGCCCATGGTATGGCTGGTGGTTGACAGGAGAACAGAACAATCCTGTTGCATGGCTGACTGAGATGTATAAGAGTGATTACTGTATAACCCTAGATGAGCTACCAGACCTTAAAACTTACCCTATATCAGGTTTTAATGCTTCACCAACAGTTAAAGTTACTCCTACACCAACAAAAACAACAGCAACTCCAACACCTACTCAATCGGATGTAATTGTAGGTGACGTAAATGGGGATAGCAGCATAAATTCAATTGATTTTGGCTACTTTAGGAAGTATCTTTTAGGAACCATAAAAGATTTCCCTGTAGAGAATGATTTAAAAGCTGCTGATCTAAATGGTGATAAAAGTATAAATTCTATTGACTTTGGATATATGAGAATGTATTTGCTTGGAACTATAAAATTGTTTCCGGCATCTGAAACAATAATGTTTCAAAGGGAAGGGTTATAGAACTACTTTGCAAGTGAAAATAGCTTCCTATCTTGTAATTACGTGGATACACGTGGATACTTTTTGTAGTTGACATATTACCAAGAAAACCTTTATAATAACATTAAAATTTAATGAATGAAATTATGATCAGGTAAATCATACTTCTATATTACAGTGTGATTATTGACCGGGTTGGTATATCTGGCAGCAGGAAAAGTAAAATCCTGTGGGACTATAAGAAATATAGTCCCACAGTTTTTTTTAATATTTCTTTATGTTTCATAATTATTAAGTTGTAGTATAGAAAAATATGAGGTGATATGATGTCATTATTAAACAAAGCAATGGCAAGTGTGGGATTTGGGTCAGCAAAAGTAGATATACAGCTTGATAATCAAAAATTATGTGAAGGTGAACAAGTAAATGGATTTGTAAGTATTTTGGGTGGAAAAACCGAGCAGAAGGCTTCTAAGGTATCCTTAATACTTATATCATATATGAAATTTAATGAAGAGAATTATGAAAATAGAAAATCTATTGAGATTTCAAGCTTTGATATTGCGCAAGATGTAAAGATTAAGCCTAATGAAGAAATTAAAATTCCTTTTTCCTTTGTTTTGCCAAACGATACACCTATTTCCTTTAATAAGGATGTGGTTTGGATTGAAACAAGTTTGGACATCAAAATGGCTTTTGATCCTTCTGACAAAATCTATATACATGTGATGCCGCATCCATTTATTCAGAGCGTTTTAAATGTACTTCAGAAAGATTTAAAATTTATTATGACTAAATATGAAAATGTATATGTTCCTAATAATGGCAATCATCTTCCTATTGTTCAGGTATTTGAATTTAATCCAACATTACATTTGATTGGGAACCTTAATGAAATGAGAATGATGTTTTTTGTGGATGATTTAAGAGGTCTTGAGATTGTTCTGGAATTATCCAGAAAGGCACTTGGCTCTAAGGATCATACTAACTCCATAAATGATAGCAAGACCCGGATTTTTATATCCAAAGAGGAATTTAAAAATGACAATAGCTATTTGTCAGATTTAGTATTACAAAGAATTCAAAGCTTATTAGTTTAGTTGTAAAACCACAGTTATTATCGTCAGACTGTGGTTTTACTTTAACAATGTTCTATAGATATTAGAATATTAATATAATGTTTCCGGAAAGAAACGCCACTCCCTAGCTTTTCTTTCCGGAAACTTGAAGTAACCAATAAGGATTTTTCAGCACTCCCTTTATGTATATGCTACTCTTTTGGGAACTTATTAATCATCCCTAACAAGTATTTTCTCATATATCCAAAGTCAATTGTATTAATGGAACTATCGCCGTTGACATCTGCGCAGTACAAGTCATCAACAGCGGGCAAATCACTTATCATTCCAAGCAGATAACTCCTTAAAATTGCAAAGTCTATCGAGTTAAAAGATCCATCACCGTTAACATCGCCTACTTTTAAGTTAGAAGCGGTGGGGGTTGGCGTAAATGAAGGAGTTGGCGTCGGTGTTGGTAAAACAGAGTCTACAGACTTAAAATAAACATAGAATGAATCAATTGCACCTTTAAAATAAGGCTGATCTTCAAGAATACCTCTGCCAATGTAATTGCAGTTGCTTTGAGTGTTTACATTTGGAGCATTGAGATCTTCCGGGTTAATATCAATGTCATTTCTTACTGATACTACATTGTTATTAACATACAACGCTCCCGTATTACCTGATAATACCACACGAACATCAGACCAGCTTCCGGCAGGCACTGATGCATTTCCCGTAAGTGTTTTTAAATTGCTGCCTCTGCATATCTCAAACTTAACTTTTCCATTTTCATCTGAGGGTGTTAGATACATATATTTATCTTTTGCGGAGGCAAAAGAAAAGATCCTCTGATTGGCTGTATCGCCATCCCAATAAATAGATGCGCGTATTTCTATATCTTTCATATCAGATACGGAATTTTCCAAGGTGATGTACTGAGTACTTCCGTCTAATTGCACAATTCCTGAATGACCTTCTAATGATGAGGACCATTTAGGTTCACCTCTTAAAATGCCATTTGTTACTCCGAACTTATCCCGGGCAAAGACATTGCTTTGGGAACTAAACTCATAACCGGTATAAAGTGAGGGAGTGCAGGAAAGCCCATCAGCATAATCTTGACCTCTTAACCAGCCGAATGCAACACCTTTACTGACATTGGTACTGTCAATGTAATCACCGTCTACTATTCCTTCTCCCGATACACTTGCGGTTCCAGCAGGAGATGACAATCCTTTTGCAACACCGTAATCTGTTATTGTCCTGTCTTCTATAATTCTTGCACTTTCTAAAACTTTTGCATTTCCGCTGGCTTCTGATGTGCCCATCATTACAGCGAAATCCCTCACTTTGGCAAAATCCTTTACTACGGCATTTTCCTTGATAATAGCATGGCCGCTTACTACTGCATTGCCAGAAACTATTGCATTTCCCTCTACTTTGGCGTAATCCTCAATTCTGGCGTTTTCCAAGACCTGCGCCTTTCCTAATACAACCGCATTTGGTCCTACATAGGCCGTAGAAGCAACTTTAGCTGTGCTTTGAACAAAACCTCCACCGTTCGAATGCTTAGTGCCGCTTAAACCCGAGGTAATATTCACGGCCTCATAAGGATCTGCACCGGTGATCTGAACTTCATAAGGCATAGTTTGTTTTTCAGGAGCGGATGCAAAGGGTGAAGCAGTTTCATCGGCAAAGGCATCCATGGGCAGAAGCGTATCGGGAGTAGCAACTACGACAAGGTACACAGTGTTTTCTGTACTTGAAAGGGTTATGGAGTTTTTGCCGTTGTTCCATAAGGTAGAATACCTTGTATTGCCGCTTGTGTCCTGTACTACCAGGCATACCCTCCAGTCTGCTCCCCTCAAGGTGTTTTTAAGACCATTGAAATTTACAGTTATTAACCGGCCGTCTCCTGTTCCTTGAGGAGTTAAAGGAATAATATTAAAGCCAGTTTGTTGTGGAGCCCTTTCAAGAGGGACTCTCCACCAATTGATTTTGTCACTGACCTTTTCAAGTTGTGTATAGACTGTCTGTTTATTTGTGTCAATTGAAATAAATTCACTGAATTTCTTGCGATATAGTGTTTTTTGCGCAAAGTCCTGTGTTGCCATTCTCTTTGCATAGTTTCCCAGTGTATCTTTGATTGATACTCCAGGGGCAAGTCTTTGGATAATGTCATAGGGATATTCATTCATTTTTGCTTCCTGCATCATCCTCTTTACAAAATCCTTGCCGTAGTATGGATAATTGTCAGGATTTTCTGTGAGATATTGAAGGATGGACCAGCAGTCATAATAGTCTCTGCCATGTGGAGAGCATAGACTTGAATTCATGTACAGGGGGGTAAAAAAGTTTGTATCGGGCCCATAAGTTTTTCCGTTATATTGGTAATTGGCACTGGTAAGGAATTGGTCACATAACCAATTTGCTGCCGTTTCCCACCAGGCTCCAGTGATGGTACTGCCAACCCAGCCCTTCTGGTGAGATGTAACAACATGGCCGAATTCATGTGGAAGCACCCAGGAAGGAGGATCAACTCTCATCGCTCCGGGATCAACTATAATATAGCCGTATCCATCGGAATCGCTTGACATAAATGCCCAACCTTCTGCATGGTTTGAAAGCCCTGTCCTGGTTACATAGACATTGGTTTTGTACTTGGTAGTTGAAGCGTTTGAATTGATTGATATACCAGGATCCTTGTATCCCATATCGGTGATATAAGTTTTCCAGATACCTTCCAAATTGGTTAAATTCCCTTGTATAAATGCGTCAGTGACTGTGCCTGTTTGATCATTTTTGCCCCAGATAATTTGAAAGTGTGTAGAAGTTGCCCTGTTGACATTAGTATCTGTCATTGAATAGAAAGGATCTCTTGCTTGGTAATCTTCCGCACCTATTACCATACTAGGGTTTGACCACAAAACTGACGTCATAATTACTACCAGAGCAGTAATCACTGTTAATGATTTTGACCGCATAAAAAACCTCCCCAAATAATATTTATTTATTTCAATGAGATACGATGTAGGATTTTTTGATGTTATTGAGATGAATTTTGCCAAATGTATACATTTATTATACTAAATAAACATTTACATTGTAAATAGAGTGATAGAATCTATATACGCATATATTACTGACCTACAATGAACTTAATATATAATTTTTATATTGATGTACATGAAGATTCTATGTTCTTACGAATATACTAAGGAAGATAAAAATAGGGATATAACTTAGCACACAGGAGGGAGGCTTTACAGGGTAAATACTGAAAACGAAAATATATAATTATAAAAATACTTTGGGAGGAACAAGAATGAAAAAGCATCAGAAATTCATAAAAATAGTGACTTTTTTATCATTAATAACACTATTGGGGACCTCACTATTTGTTCCAAGTGTATTTGGAGCACCATATTCATATGATTTAACAGCAACTGATACAGTTCTTGATATGGGAATTGGCTGGAATTTAGGAAATACATTGGAAGCTTGTGGCAGTTGGATAAGCGGCACCTCGGTAAGCAACTACGAAACTGCATGGGGCAATCCGGTTACAACTAAGGCTATGATAGATGGTGTAAAAGCAGCAGGTTTTAAATCCATACGTATTCCTGTAGCCTGGTCAAACCTTATGGCAAGTGATTATACAATCAACGCGGATCTTCTAAAACGTGTTAAAGAAGTAGTTGATTACTGTTCAAGCAACGATATGTATGCCATTGTGAATATTCATTGGGATGGCGGATGGTTTGCAAATTTTGCAACAAATTATGATGAATCTATGAAAAAATACACATCAGTATGGACTCAGATAAGCAGTTATTTCAAGGACTATCCAAAAAATCTGATTTTGGAATCACTTAATGAGGAAGGCTGCTGGGACACTATCTGGAATAGATGGAGCGGTTCAACAGGAGAAGATAAAACACGTGCATATAATATTCTTAATAGTATTAATCAGAAGTTTGTCGACATCGTCAGAGCATCGGGCGGAAATAATGCCTCACGATGTCTGCTGATTGCCGGATACTCAACAGATATTGATCTTACATGTGATTCTTGCTTCAAGATGCCTACAGATACTATAAAAGATAAGTTGATAATTTCTGTACATTATTATACTCCATCTACATTTACAATTCTTACAGAAGACGCTTCATGGGGCAAATGTGCAACTACATGGGGAACAGATGCTGAAATCAATCAGGTTAAAACTGATTTTAATAAAATGAAAACAAAGTTTGCAGATAAAGGATTCCCTGTCATCATAGGAGAATACGGTACTGTAACAACAAATAAAGAGCTTGCCAGTGTAAGGCGCTACATTACAACGGTTTGTAAAACGGCCTATGACCTGGGATTCTGTCCAATGCTTTGGGATAGTAGTGAGCATTATTCAAGAACTGAAGCTAAAATTAAAGATACTGAACTAGCGGCATTTTTCTATAAATATAAAGATGCTTCCCGTATTACTATACCAACTGCAACCCCAACTATGACTACAACACCTACTGTAACGCCTAATGTAACGCCTACTTCAATAATTGTCTATGGAGATACTAATGGTGACGGTAGTTTTAATGCACTTGATTTTGCTGCAGTCAGACTGTATTTACTGGGTATTAATAACGGCCCTACATATAGTGAGTGGAAAAAAGCATCAGACGTTAACGGAGATGGAAATGTCAATTCAATTGACTTTGCTTTAATGAAAAGTAAGCTTTTAGGATTAATCAATAAGTTTCCGGTAGAACAGTAACTTTTAATGATTGAAGGGGCGTAGGGTTCGCCTGTCAAACCGTGCTTGTTGAATTTGTTTTCTAATTATTTTATAGGATAAAAGGCATAAGACTGTAATAGTCTCATGCCTTTTTCAATTTGAGGTTTTAACTTTCATTAAATCTGCCGGATACGGGTCATAAGTTGTTAAAAAATTGTGTGTTATTTTTTTAACAATAAGTATTGACTTCAAATAATAACGGAGATATAATTAAATCAATAAGATTATATCGATATACTTTTATCGATATAATTGCACTTATTAAAAGTAGGCAATAAAGTTTAAAATATATGTAGTTACTTGCAAGGCTGCATTTTAAAGCTCATTATGAGAAGAAAAAAGATCATGGAAGGTTTAGAAATTTCTATACACATTACTTTTAATAGCAAAGGCTGACATTTTGCCTTTCGGGAAGGAAGGTTCAAAAAAACTATGAGTGAAAGAGTTATCTCAAAACAAGCTCTTTTAAGACTACCATTGTATTTGAATTATTTAAAATCGTTACCAGAGAAGGATTTTGAGAACATTTCTGCAACAACGATTGCTGCAGGCTTGGAATTAAACGATGTACAGGTTAGAAAAGACTTAGCCTGTGTAAGTAAAGGTGGGCGTCCCAAGTTAGGCTATGTTACTTTGGACTTAATAAAGGATATAGAGAGATATCTTGGATATGACGATACACACGATGCAATAATTGTAGGTGCAGGAAGGCTTGGAGGTGCTCTTTTATCATATGAGGGATTTAAGGAGTATGGACTGAATATTGTTGGGGCATTCGATACTGATGAGAAAAAAGTCGGTACTGAAATATGTGGGAAAATAGTATTTCCTATGAGCAAATTAAAGGAATTGTGCGAAAGAATGAAGATTCGTATTGCGATCATTACCGTTCCCGGTCCTGCAGCGCAAAAGGTGTGTGACATCCTTGTAGATAGCGGCATATATGCTATATGGAATTTTGCACCTGTACATCTTAAAGTACCAAACAAGATTTTGGTCCAACAGGAAAATATGGCAGCATCGTTAGCAGTGCTATCGGCACATTTGGCAGAGGCAATTGAGAAAAATGAAATTTGACGAAGGAGATGTAAAAAATGAACAAAGCATACGAAATTATAGAAAATGTAGAAACACTTGAAAAAGCAATAAAGCGTTTGAAAGATGCGCAAAGCATTTTTGCAACGTATACACAGGAGCAGGTTGATAAAATCTTTCTTGCAGCTGCTATGGCTGCTAACAAAGCAAGAATCAGCCTTGCAAAAATGGCTGTAGAAGAAACAGGTATGGGTATTGTGGAAGATAAAGTTATCAAAAACCACTATGCAGCCGAGTACATTTACAACGCATATAAGAATACCAAAACTTGCGGTATTATAGAGGAAGATAAGTCATTTGGCATTAAAAAGGTAGCAGAACCAATTGGTGTTATTGCAGCGGTTATTCCTACAACCAATCCTACATCAACTGCTATTTTTAAAACTCTGATTGCATTAAAAACAAGAAATGCAATTATTATAAGCCCACATCCAAGAGCTAAGAATTCGACAATTGCAGCAGCAAAAATTGTTTTAGAGGCAGCAGTTGCAGCAGGTGCTCCTGAAGGAATTATTGACTGGATTGATGTGCCGAGCCTTGAACTTACAAATATGGTAATGAAAGAGGCGGATATAATCCTTGCAACAGGCGGCCCGGGAATGGTTAAAGCGGCTTACTCATCAGGTAAACCTGCAATTGGCGTTGGAGCAGGTAATACTCCTGCAATTATTGATGACACGGCTGATATTCTTCTCGCAGTAAACTCAATTATCCATTCAAAAACCTTCGATAATGGTATGATTTGTGCCTCTGAACAGTCAGTTATTGTTTTAGAAGGCGCATATAAAGAAGTTAAAAAGGAGTTTTCCGACAGAGGCTGCTATTTCCTGAACAAGGATGAAACCGAAAAGGTAAGGAAAACAATTATCATAAACGGTGCATTAAATGCAAAAATCGTAGGGCAATCAGCACATACAATTGCAAAGCTTGCAGGTGTTGATGTACCCGCAGCCACAAAAATTTTAATAGGTGAAGTTTCAAGTGTTGAGCTTTCCGAGGAGTTTGCACATGAAAAATTATCTCCAGTACTTGCAATGTATAAGGCAAAGGATTTTGAAGACGCTCTTGATAAGGCGGAAAAATTAGTTGCAGACGGTGGGTTTGGTCATACTTCATCTCTCTATGTAAATGCTGTAACAGAAAACGCTAAGATTGATAAGTTCGCACAGAGAATGAAAACCTGTCGTATTTTAGTTAACACTCCGTCATCACATGGCGGTATCGGTGACCTGTATAACTTCAAACTTGCTCCATCACTAACTCTTGGCTGCGGTTCATGGGGAGGAAATTCCGTATCGGAAAATGTTGGAGTTAAGCATTTATTAAACATCAAAACAGTTGCCGAGAGGAGAGAGAATATGCTTTGGTTCAGAGTGCCTGAAAAGGTATACATTAAAAAAGGTTGTCTGCCTGTTGCTTTAGATGAACTTAAAAATGTAATGGGTAAAAAGAAAGCGTTTATTGTTACAGATACCTTCTTATATAATAACGGTTATACAAAAGCAATTACTGATAAACTGGACGAAATGGGAATTATGCATAAAACATTCTTTGATGTAGCTCCCGATCCAACGCTTGCATGTGCTAAGGCAGGGGCTAAAGAGATGACAGCCTTCCAGCCTGATACAATCATTGCTATCGGCGGTGGTTCAGCTATGGATGCAGCTAAAATTATGTGGGTAATGTATGAACATCCGGAAGTTGACTTTATGGATATGGCAATGAGATTTGTAGATATCAGAAAGAGAGTTTACACCTTCCCTAAGATGGGCGAAAAGGCATACTTTATTGCAGTTCCCACATCAGCAGGTACAGGTTCTGAGGTAACACCTTTTGCCGTTATTACAGATGAAAAGACCGGTGTTAAATATCCTCTGGCGGACTATGAGTTAATGCCTAAAATGGCTATTGTAGATGCTGATATGATGATGAATGCACCAAAAGGCCTGACAAGTGCATCGGGTATTGATGCATTAACACACGCTCTTGAGGCATACGCTTCAATGCTTGCTACTGACTATACAGACAGTATGGCACTTCGTTCCTTGAAAATGATATTTGAATATCTCCCGAAAGCGTATGACAACGGACAAAACGATCCTGTTGCAAGAGAAAAGATGGCCAATGCCGCAACAATGGCGGGTATGGCATTTGCAAATTCCTTCTTAGGGGTATGCCATTCGATGGCACATAAGCTTGGTGCATTCCACCATTTGCCACACGGTATTGCAAACGCGCTTTTAATAGATGAAGTATTGAGGTTTAATGCTGTAGAAGTCCCTGTAAAAATGGGCACATTCTCACAGTATGACCATCCGCATACACTTGCACGTTATGCTGAAATTGCCGATTATCTAGGTATCAAGGGCAAGAACAATGAAGAAAAACTTGAAAACCTGATAAAAGCTATTGACGAGCTTAAAGAAAAGGTTGGCATCAAAAAGACTATTAAGGACTATGGTATAGACGAAAAAGTTTTCCTTGAAAGACTCGATGATATGGTTGAACAGGCTTTTGACGATCAATGTACAGGTGCAAATCCAAGATATCCGCTTATGAGTGAAATAAAAGAAATGTATCTTAATGCTTATTATGGAGGTGCTAGATAATGAAACTTGAAAAAGTCATTGCTGTTAGAACAGATAAAACGGTTTTCAGAGATGAGGATAAGGCTATAAAGCTTTTCAGCAGTAATTATTCTAAAGCCAATATATTAAACGAAGCTTTGAACCAAGCGAGAGTTGAAGAAACAGGGCTTAACATTCCGAAGCTTCTGGAGGTTACAAAAATTGAGGACAAATGGGCAATTGTGACCGAGTATATTGAAGGAAAGACTTTAGAACAGCTGATGAAAGAAAACCCTCATAAATACGATGAATATCTGGATCTATTTGTTGATATACAGCTTGATATTTTAAGTAAAAAGTCACCTATGCTAAATAAGCTCAAAGATAAAATGAAGAGAAAAATTTCTGAAACAGGACTTGATGCAACAACACGTTATGAGCTCCATACAAGACTTGCAAGCATGCCTGATCATGACAAGGTTTGCCATGGCGATTTTAACCCTAGCAATATAATTATTTCAAAAGACGACAAACCCTATATTCTTGACTGGTCACATGCAACACAGGGGAATGCAAGTGCTGATGCAGCAAGAACTTACCTTTTGTTCTGGCTTTCCGGCAATATTGACAAAGCTGATAAGTATTTGAATCTGTTCTGTAAAAAAAGCGATACTGCAAAGCAGTATGTTCAAAAGTGGATTTCGATTATAGCAGCATCGCAGCTTGTCAAAGGTAAAGCTGTTGAAAGGGAGTTCTTAATGCACTGGATAGATGTTGTTGATTATGAATAGGAGGGTTTAAAATATGAAAGTCGCTATTTGTATAGGAAGCTCATGCCACTTAAAAGGCTCAAGACAGATAATAGAACAGCTACAGAACATGATTGCTGCAAATAATTTGGAAGAAAAGATTGAACTCTGCGGAGCTTTTTGCATGAAAAACTGTGTTAATGGTGTCAGTGTTACAATTGGAGATGAATTGTTCTCCGTAACACCTGAGAATGCTAAAAACTTCTTTGAAACGGAAGTAGTTAAGAGAATGAAATAAGTAATTCTTTGCAAATGCTAATTAAGGAGTGTAAATTTGGATGACTGAATATCTTGTGACAAAAAATTCGAATTGCAAAAATTGCTATAAGTGTATTAGACATTGTCCTGTCAAGTCATTAAAGTTTACCGATGGTCAGGCTCATATAGTGAAAGATGAATGCGTTTTGTGCGGCGAATGTTATGTAGTTTGCCCGCAAAACGCAAAGCAAATCAGGCAGGATGTTGAAAAAGCAAAACAGCTTATTTCTGAGAATGATGTTTATGTAAGTCTTGCTCCGTCATTTGTTGCATGGTTTCATGATAAAAGCATATATGATATGGAACAGGCGTTAAAAAAGCTGGGTTTTAAAGGTGCTGACGAAACGGCAAAAGGTGCGTTTATTGTTAAAAAACAATATGAGAAAATGATAGAAGAAAAACGCAGCAAAGTAATAATATCTTCATGCTGTCATTCAGTAAACACCCTGATCCAAAGACATTATACCGATGCGATTCCTTATCTTGCTGATGTTATATCACCTATGCTCGCACATGCTCAGTTAATTAAAAAGGAGCATGCTGGCTGCAAGGTGGCATTTATAGGACCATGTATTTCAAAAAAGGAAGAAGCCGAGAAATATGAGGGTTTTGTAGATGTTACTCTTACCTTTGATGAACTCGAGGAATGGTTGGGTATGGAAAACATTGCAATTGAAAGTACTGGTACGGAGTCTGAAAAAGGAAGGACAAAAAGTTTTCCAAGATCCGGAGGCATTATTGATAGTATGGATAAAAATGAAAACTATCACTATTTGGTTGTTGATGGTATGGAAAATTGTATAAATGCTTTAGATAATATTGATAAGGGTGAACTGGATAATTGTTTCATTGAGATGTCAGCCTGTAGAGGCAGCTGCATAAACGGGCCTGTCTTAAAAAGAAAGAACCATAATATTATTGGAGCCATACTAGCTGTCAATGAAAATACAGGTGCAAATGATTATACAATTGCAATGCCTGATAGAAAAAGCCTCAAAAAGGAAATACGCCTTGAGGGCGTAAAAAAAATAATGCCAGGAAGTAGTGCCATTGAAGAGATTTTAAAGAAAATGGGCAAAACCTCCAAAGAACAGGAACTCAACTGTGGAAGCTGCGGTTATGATACCTGCCGTGACAAAGCAATGGCTGTATTGACGGGAAAGGCCGACCTGACAATGTGTCTTCCTTACTTAAAGGAGAAAGCGGAAAGCTTTTCGGATACTATTATCAATAATACTCCAAACGGCATTATAGTGTTAAATGAAGACCTTGAGATTCAGCAGATTAATATGGCGGCAAAAAAAATATTGAACCTGCCTGTTTATACAGATCTTTTTGGAAGCCCTGTTGTAAGAATACTTGATCCTATTGATTACGCCCTTGCAATTGGTAATGATGAGAAGTGTTATGACAGGAGAAAATATTTTGCCCAGTATCAAAAGTATGTTGATGAAACAATAATTTACGACAAAGAATACCACATCATTATCATAATCATGAAGGATGTAAGTGAAGAAGAAAAAATCAAAAATGCGAAAATTAATCAGAGCAAAGCTGCGATCGAAATAACAGATAAAGTTGTCGAAAAGCAGATGCGAGTAGTACAAGAAATTGCCCTGCTTCTTGGTGAAACAACAGCAGAAACTAAAATTGCTTTAACTAAATTGAAGGAGACTATGCAGGATGAATGATTTGTGCGTAGATTTAGGGTATGGAAGCCTGAATAAATTTGGTGAGCAGCTGTGTGGGGACATGATACAGGTAGTAAAAGACGATGATACTACAATTTTAGTTCTTGCAGATGGTCTTGGCAGTGGTGTAAAAGCAAATATCTTATCGACGCTCACATCAAAAATTATTTCAACCATGATTGCAGAACACATGAGCATAGAAGACTGCGTTAATACAATTATGGCGACTTTGCCGGTTTGTAAGGTAAGGGGCATTGCATATTCCACATTTACAATAATTAAAATAACCAATAACGACTATGCAGAGATTATTCAGTATGACAACCCTACTGTAATACTTATCCGTGACGGCCAAAATTATGAGTATCCTACAGAAACAAAAATTATTTCAGGTAAAAAGATAATTGAGTCAAAAATAAACCTTAAATGTGATGATGTATTTGTTGTGATGAGTGACGGTGCAGTTTACGCAGGCGTTGGACAGACGTTGAATTATGGCTGGCAGAGAGAGAATATCGTTGAATATATTGAATTTCACTATGATTATAGATTTTCTGCCAAAGCCATTGCATCTCTTGTGCTTGATGCCTGCAATAACCTTTATGCAAAAATGCCGGGTGACGATACCACTATTGCAGCTATCAAGATCAGAAAAAGGAAAGTAGTCAATCTCATGTTCGGACCACCACAAAAGCCTGAGGATGTTAACAAAATGATGTCCTTGTTTTTTGCAAAGCAGGGAAGACATATAGTATCAGGTGGGACAACTTCAACACTTGCAGCAGCGTTTTTAGATAAGAAACTGGAAACTTCAATTAATTATATCGACCCAAAAATTCCGCCTGCTGCCAAAATAGAGGGAGTTGATCTTGTAACAGAAGGTGTGCTGACAATAAACCAGGTTCTTGAGTATGCAAAAGATTATGTAGACAAAAATACTCTTTACAATGAGTGGAGTTTCAAAAAGGATGGAGCTTCAGAAATAGCAAAATTGCTTTTTGAAGAAGCAACAGACATCAATTTCTATGTTGGAAGAGCTATCAATCCTGCACATCAGAATCCAAATCTTCCAATAGGATTTAACATAAAAATGCAGCTGGTTGAAGAACTTTCAAAAACGTTGAAGCTAATGGGGAAAACAATAAATGTAAGTTATTTTTAGAGGTGAAAAATTATGAATGAAACATTTAATTTTAAAATGATTGATGATATCCTGTCAAAACATGGATTAAGTGAAACTTATATCATTGCAATACTTCAAAGTATTCAGGAGAAATATCGTTATATTCCCAAAGAGGTATTCCCATACCTTTCAAAAAAGCTTAATGTAAGCGAAGCAAGAATATTCAGTGTGGCGACATTTTATGAAAACTTTTCACTTGAACCCAAAGGTAAATATGTTATAAAAATTTGTGATGGGACAGCCTGTCACGTTAGAAAATCAATTCCGATTTTAGAACGTCTTAGAAAAGAGCTTAAGCTTTCAGATAAAAAGATAACAACCGATGATTTGATGTTTACAGTCGAAACCGTATCGTGTCTTGGCGCATGTGGTCTCGCTCCTGTAATAACAGTTAATGACAAGGTGCATCCTGCAATGACCCCCGATAAGGCATCTGAACTTTTAAAAGAATTGAGGGAGGGAAATGCAGATGATTAAGAATAGAGAAGAATTACAAAAAATCCGAGAAATTTATGCAAAGTATCTTCAGGCACAAAAGAAAAAAATACTTGTCTGTGCAGGTACAGGGTGTGTATCAAGCGGTGCTCTTGAGATTTTTGACCGTCTGGCAGAGCTTATTTCACAAAATGGACTGGACTGCCAGGTTGAACTTGAAAAAGAGCCTCATGATAAATCAATAGGTATGAAAAAAAGCGGCTGTCACGGTTTTTGTGAGATGGGACCGCTTATAAGAATTGAGCCTGAAGGTTATCTATATACAAAGGTAAAATTACAGGACTGCGAAGAAATTGTTGATAGGACAATTGTTAGCGGAGAACATATTGAAAGACTTGCATATAAGAAGGATGGTGTTGTTTATAAAAAACAGGACGAAATTCCTTTTTATAAAAAGCAAACCCGCCTTGTATTAGATCACTGCGGGCACATTGATTCCACATCCATCAACGAGTATCTCGCAATTGGAGGCTACAGCGCGTTTGAAAAGGCGCTGTTTGACATGACCCAGGATGAAATCATAACTGAAATTTCAGAATCCAATCTTCGCGGACGTGGGGGCGGAGGTTTTCCGGCAGGTCGTAAATGGTCACAGGTGAAAAGACAGAACGTAGAGCAAAAGTATGTGGTTTGTAACGGAGATGAAGGTGACCCCGGCGCATTTATGGATAGAAGTATTATGGAGGGCGATCCTCACAGGATGCTAGAGGGCATGATGATTGCAGGTCTTGCCTGTGGTGCTTCTGAAGGCTATATTTATGTTCGTGCCGAATATCCAATGGCTGTTTCAAGACTTAAAACTGCTATAAAACAGGCTTCTGAATGTGGTTTGTTAGGTGAGAATATTTTAGGACGCGGCTTTAACTTCAATTTGCATATTAACCGCGGTGCGGGTGCCTTTGTTTGCGGTGAAGGTAGTGCTCTTACTGCTTCTATTGAAGGAAAGAGAGGTATGCCAAGGGTAAAACCTCCAAGAACGGTGGAACATGGTTTGTTTGATAAACCTACCGTTCTGAACAATGTTGAAACCTACGCCAATGTCCCTCTTATTATAAATAACGGTGCAGCCTGGTATAAAGCAATAGGGCCTGAAAACAGCCCAGGAACAAAAGCCTTTGCACTGACAGGAAATATTGAAAATACAGGACTTATTGAAGTTCCTATGGGAACAACCTTGAGAGAGGTAATCTTTGACATTGGTGGTGGCATGAGAGGCAACGCTGATTTTAAAGCCGTTCAGATTGGAGGCCCATCAGGTGGGTGTTTATCAACAGACGATCTGGATCTCCCGCTCGATTTTGACTCACTCCAAGAAGCAGGAGCAATGATTGGATCAGGTGGTATGGTTGTAATGGACAGCAATACCTGTATGGTTGAAGTTGCACGCTTCTTTATGAATTTTACCCAGAACGAATCCTGTGGTAAATGTGTACCATGCCGTGAAGGTACAAAGAGAATGCTTGAAATTTTAGAAAGAATTGTTGAAGGCAAAGGTAAAGATGGAGACATAGAGTTGCTTTTGGAACTTGCAGATACCATTTCAGCAACTGCCCTTTGTGGACTGGGCAAGGCGGCAGCTTTCCCGGTTGTAAGCACAATTAAAAACTTCCGTGAGGAATATGAAGCACATATCAGAGAAAAGAGATGTCCTACAGGCAACTGTCAGAAACTAAAAAGAATAACAATTGAAGCAGCTTTATGCAAAGGGTGCTCAAAGTGTTCAAGAATTTGTCCTGTAAATGCTATAAGCGGCAAAGTGAAAGAACCTTATGTAATAGATCAGAGTAAATGTATAAAGTGTGGAGCTTGTGTCGGAAGCTGTGCATTCCACGCAATAGTGGAGGGTTGATCATGAATAGTAAACAATATATGACAATTGATGGAATTCCTGTTGAAATAAACGGAGAAAAAAATCTTCTTGAGCTTATTCGTAAAGTTGGTATTAAACTTCCTACGTTCTGCTACCATTCAGAATTATCAATTTACGGTGCATGCCGTATGTGCATGATTGAAAATGAATGGGGTGGCTTGGATGCTGCATGTTCAACTCCTCCTAAGGCAGGAATGAATATAAAAACAAACACAGCAAGACTTCAGAAATACCGTAAAATGATCTTAGAGCTTCTGCTTGCAAATCATTGCCGTGATTGTACAACCTGCAGCAACAATGGAAAATGTAAATTGCAGGATCTTGCAATGCGTTATAACATTAATTCTGTAAGATTTCCCAATACAGCATCAGAGCCAATGGTTGACGATTCTTCACTTTGTATTACAAGGGACCAGAATAAGTGTATATTATGTGGTGACTGTGTTCGTGTATGTAATGAGGTACAAAATGTCGGTGCTATTGATTTTGGATATAGAGGCTCGAAAATGAAGATATGTACAGCGTTTGACAAGCCAATTGCTCAGTCAAACTGCGTTGGTTGTGGGCAGTGTGCCCTTGCATGCCCGACAGGTGCAATTGTTATAAAAAATAATACCGATAAGGTCTGGAAAGAAATTTATGATAATAATACAAAGGTAACAGTTCAGATAGCTCCTGCTGTCCGTGTTGCTCTTGGCAAGGAGCTTGGCCTCAATGACGGCGAAAATGCCATTGGAAGGATTGTCGCAGCACTTAGAAGAATGGGGTTTGATGAAATATATGACACATCAACAGGCGCAGATTTGACAGTGCTGGAGGAATCTGCGGAGCTTTTAAAACGCATTAAAGACGGTAACAATGATATGCCGCTCTTTACATCATGCTGCCCAGCATGGGTAAATTTCTGTGAGAAGCATTATCCGGAGCTTTTGCCGAATGTTTCAACATGTCGGTCACCTATGCAGATGTTTGCATCTGTTATAAAGGAACAAAATTCTAATTCAAGCAGGCGAGTAGTTCATGTTGCGGTAATGCCATGCACGGCAAAGAAATTTGAAGCCGCACGCGAAGAATTTAAAGTCAATGGTGTTCCAAATGTAGATTATGTTATTTCTACTCAGGAGCTTATACAGATGATAAAGGAATCGGGTATTATATTCACAGACCTAGAACCTGAAGCAATTGACATGCCCTTTGGTACCCATACAGGTGCAGGTGTCATATTTGGTGTTACCGGTGGTGTCACAGAGGGAGTACTAAGAAGAGTAGTTTCGGACAAGTCAGCCACATCCTTTATGACGTTATCCTATGCCGGAATTCGAGGTCTGGAAGGCGTAAAAGAAGCTTCCTTGATGTATGGTGACAGAAAGCTTAAAATTGCAGTTGTAAGCGGACTTAAAAATGCCAGCAAACTGATTGAAAAGATTAAAGCAGGCGAGCATTATGATTTGGTTGAGGTTATGGCATGCCCCGGTGGTTGTATAAATGGCGGAGGTCAGCCTTTTGTCTCAAGCGAGGAAAGGGAAAGAAGAGGAAAAGGTCTTTACAGCGCAGATAAGCTTTGCAGTATAAAGTCATCGGAGGAGAATCCTCTTATGATGTCACTCTATAACGGAGTTTTGAAAGGCAGGGTTCATGAATTGCTTCATGTTAATTATGCAGCAAATAAGGAGGCCGATTAATGTGTTGGAGGTTAAAATTTGTATAGGTAGTTCTTGCCATTTGAAAGGTTCTTATAATGTTATTCATGAATTTCAACATCTTGTTGAAGAAAACTCTTTGCATGATAAAATCGATATAAAAGCTAAATTTTGCATGAAACAGTGTCAAAACAAAGGTGTAGCTGTAGAAGTTTGTAATAAAGTTTATGGTATTTTGCCTGAGAATGCAGAGGAATTTTTCAAAAATACAATTTTACAAATAGTGAAAGGTTGATAGAAAAGAGGAGTATTAACAACTTTGAAGTTGTTGATACTCCTCTTTCTTGTGGGCCCAGCATGGGAGCTCTATCGTCGATGTCATTCAAACATAATTTTGATTACCAATTCTTCTGTACCTATGCCATTAGCAAAATTGCACATTATTTTTTGTATCACAAGCATGTTTTATTTAGTGTTTTTTTATGATATGCTAAATTTAATGTTAAAAAGTATAAATTAGTTTTTAGGAGGTCGCTGAGTGAATAAAAAATTAAGGATACTGGCTGTCTTTGGAGCGATTATTGTAATATTAGGACTGACTGGTTGTTATGAAATGAGTAATGAAGAAGAAGAGAAGTTAAAAAAACTAGAGCAAAGTTATTCCGAAGCTTTTATAGAACAAGCGAAAATTCAATATGGTAAAGATGCAAACGTTTACCATATTTCTGCTGAAACCGAAGCTGTGTCCGACCCATTATTTGGTGCACTGGCTGATAGCGAAACAAGAACTACAGGTAATTTAGAGGGTACGATTAGAATAGGCAAAGAATCGTTTCATGGCAAGTACTTTCCTGATTTAAATGAAATTTATACACAAAGAAATATTAGGAAAATAAAAGATTCTTTAAAAGACTATTTTAGCTATTTGAATCTGAATATAGTTGATTTTTCAGTAACAAACAGTGCTTATGTGGATGATTATTTACCAGATAACATCGTTTCTTATGAAGATATGTTAAAGGATAAGCGTTTCTTGCTAATAACTTTTTATGTAACAGGTGACCTCGGTAAAATATCCCCCAAAGACTTCTCTGGCTTGGAAAAATATTGGAATGAATATACAGGAATTGAAGGTGAGGATGTCGGAAGTATAAAATTTATTCAATTAAAAGATGCATTATCCATAAATAAAGCAAGATATGCAACAGATAAGCTAAATTTTGGATACAATTATACAAATGATAAGTACTTACCTGATGATATCAAAAAAGAATTTGTAGATGGGTGTAAAAAATATAATATTATTAGTTGCCTATATCTTAGCTGTGATATGACTAAAGATGAAGAAGGTAATATAAGGCATGAGTTGTTCTTTATGTACAATCATATTTAGTTACCAAGGTTTTGTACAAACTTAATACTTTTAGACTCTCTGTAGTTTGTAAATGCTTAGCTAGAAACGTTTCCAACACAGGAGCAACATTATAAAGTTAATATTTATAGGCATCACTCTTTTGTTGGGCTTTGAAGTGAATTTTAATGAAGTTATAATAAATTAGAAATTAAAATGTAGTAAACTTATCTGATGTTTTGTAAATATATATGAAAGGATGTGCAAATATGGAAGAAATATTAAAACAGATATTAAATAAATTAGAAAAACTAGAGAGTATTGAAAATAAAATAGATAGAATCGAATCGGATATATCTGCTATAAATTATACGTCAAAGCAAATGGATAATAAAATTGATTCAATAACAAATGTAGAAGCAAATTTAATGGAAGTTAAAGCAAATATTTAAGAGCAGGAAGTTGAAATTAAAGTTATTAAAGGCGGTAGAGTATCTTAAAAATAGATGTTCAGAGTTATATTTTGAGTGAAATATGGATTGTATTTTGATACAATATAAGAAACTACCATTTCGTGGTAGCTCCTGAATTTTGGGCCGATGCACTTCGACTAAACCAGCTAAGCGTTGTCAAGTTAAGTATTATGAAAAATAAATTTCAGAAGATAAAAATGCATAGCAAAAATAAAAAGCACTTTTTAAAGCAAAGTAAATGGGGTATGGGCAGATTTTTGCAAGAATCGTACGCTAAGGAATATTAAGATTATTTGGCTCATTTAATGGTCTTAGATTACCCAATGATGCAATATTTTTCATGTTGAAGGTGTATTCCCCCAAGAAGTTTATATGTTCCCAATCCAAAGGTGACATATAGTTCAATAGTTCCTCATTCAAGGCGTTCTTTTCCTTCAAATACTCAATTGCTTTTTCAAGATAGACTGTATTCCAAACGCTTATAGCATTGATGATTATATTCAAGGCACTGGCTCTTTGCAGTTGGTCTTTGATAGCTTTTTCTTGAAGTTCTCCGCGCTTGCCAAAGAATATCGCTCTGGCTAATGCATTTGTGGCTTCACCCTTATTCAGTCCTTTCTGAATCCTACGGCGTAGAGCTTCATTGGAAATATAATCAAGAATGAAAATTGTCTTTTCTATTTTACCCATTTCTTTAAGGGCTGCTGCAAGTTTATTCTGACTTGAATAGGAACCAATCTTACTCATTATGAGAGAACCAGATACCTTACCCTCTCTGATGGAGTGGGCTAGTCTCAGAACACCGTGTCGATACATGCAAAGCTCACGGTGATAACGGTAAACCTTAAAAGAATAGCGGTAATAATCGAGGGGAAAACACGTAATCCCGAGTCAATTATCACCGCTATTTGTTATCTTGGGCGCAAACGTTCACTCATCACGAATTTTTAATCGTTGTAATCGAAAAAGAGTGCTTTTTCAGTGGTTTCGAACCGTCACCTTGTGTCCTACCCACTATATCGTCAAAATCAATGTATAATAAAAAGTCGACAATATAAGGTGCACAATGAAACCTATTCCGATTTTCTTATAGGCTTAACAATAGTCGTACACAAGCCCACTAAACCAATCAATACAACAATCGCAAGTGCCTGACTCGAACTGTTCCAGAATCCTTCGCCAAGATAGAGGATACCTCGCAGACCTTCAGTGATGAAGCGCAGCGGTGTCCAAGGATAGAGTAAATTTTGCCAAGCGTTTGGCAAAAACTCATACGGCAAATCAGCAACACCCATGCCAAACACCAATAGTCCAACAGGTACTATCATTCCAGCTATCCCAAGCCAGTCAATCGCGCTTATTACCAATAATTGGAATGCAAACGACGCAATTGCGACAAATAATGCAATGTCGATAAACGGAATACCTATACCCA
Source organism: Acetivibrio cellulolyticus CD2 (assembly GCF_000179595.2). Classification (NCBI taxonomy): domain Bacteria; kingdom Bacillati; phylum Bacillota; class Clostridia; order Acetivibrionales; family Acetivibrionaceae; genus Acetivibrio; species Acetivibrio cellulolyticus. The sequence continues at coordinate 885,232 of NZ_JH556658.1, forward strand.
CAACTGTGTGCACTATGAACGCTACACTAAAACCTATTCCAAGTGCCAAACCCGCCGAGTATAAAAGCTGAATGCTAATAGATTTTATACGTCCTTTGCGAATTGAAAAGTCCGGTTTAAGTTTTGATGCGATGACAGCCGCTGTAGCGTAGGCCGATATATATGTCAAAATCATAAGTATCACTTGAAGCATTCCTGTGCCCATATCTGATGGGATGGCGTTTAGATATTCTATATCATAGCTTAACCCTGATGATCCAACCATCTTGATAAGCGTGGTTTCAAGTGAGCTTGCTACCGTAGGATTTTTGCCTTGATTTATAATGAGCTTCACCGCACTCTTAGTGTCAGCGCTTAGTGTTAGGAGATTAGTATTGCTTTTTGACGCACCGTCTGAGAAAGATTTTGCACCTTCTGCAAGTTTCGACACACCTCCTGCGAGTGTACCAGACGCAGTTTCCAATTTAGACAGCCCATCGTTGGTTGCGCTAGACGTGACCTTAGCGGCACCGATTGCTTGTGTGGCTGCTTTCACATCGCCGTTTTTCAGTGCAGCAACAGCTGTATCTATAAAGCTGCTTACTTTGTCGGAACCAGCTTTCACTGAGCTAAGGCCACCCGACAGTGCCGTAGCACCCTCGTTAAGTTTTGATATGCCACCAACTAGTTCGCCTACCTTATCGAGTAAGCCACCTGTTTTTGCGGCAACCAACGAAGCAGTAAAGTCACGTGGTACAATAATCGCCACGTAAAAATCATTGTTGTCTAGGGCCTTTTGAAGGTCAGCCTCATTCGTGAATCTCGTCCATTCGACTTTGGAAACCTCGCCCGATGACGAACCCGCATCCATAATTTTCTCCACGACCATATTTCCCGCGTTGAGGGAGCCTGCCGCGGTATTGGCACCCTCATCTAGTGATAGGACAGCGATAGGTATATCATGCGGAGCCATTTTTAACATTGGATACACGAGTAGCATCCCCAGACACAATGCCGTAACAGATGCTATGATCGGGATAAACCACTTTTTCATTTTCTTCATTTTTAACACAACCTTTCCTTGTATTCAACAACGTGTTGTACTATAATGTTAACATATACGCTGGGAGTTATCAGTAGACAATATTTAAGAAAGTGTTGGGTGATAAAATGAACAAACAACCGGAAGTGACAGCAGTGACAAGACAAAAGCTAATAGACGCATTTTGGAGTCTGTACGAGTTCAGGCGTATTGAAAAAGTCTCCATAAAAGAGATAACGGATAGGGCAGGCTACAATCGCGGCACATTTTATATCCACTTCAAGGACGTATACGACCTACTCGAACAGCTAGAGCTGTCGATTTTACCGACTGATGAGGAGTTGGAACTTGAAATCAGCTTAATAAAACAAGGCTCAAGCCATCCATTTGAAAAGCTACTTGAATTGTACAATAACAATGCGAAATATTATAACGTGCTTCTGAGCGAAAACGGCGACCCATATTTTCATAACATAATGAAACAAAAATGCAAAAAACTGCTTACAGATTATCTTAAAAGGTATGATTTATTTGACGAATCCATCGAGGCTGAGTATGCACTTGAATATACCATTTCAGCTATGCTAGGTATAATTATCTACTGGTTTCAGCGTAATAAGCATATTACTGTCGAAAAATTATTGGATATTATGCACAAAATAATAAAGACCAGTCCTTTGAATCTATTGTTCAAAGAGGAGTAGAGAACATTATGGCGGAAATATACATAAAGTTACTTGATATGACCTTCCGCCAAGGCCCCACCAGCGTCATATGGCATCTTTTTTGTATCCTCAAGGCATGTGGAGACGGTAGTAAGAATACAGAGGGTGAAATAGTCGGTTCTGATTTGATTACCGACTTGGCATGGGTTAGCCTGATTTATTCATCAAGTTAATGAAAACCCAAGACGAACATTGGAATATGGGAGAACTCTGGCACGAGTTAACCAACCGCCGACCACAGGAAAAAGTAATTGGGTATACCGAGTCGCATGACCAAGCACTTGTTGGCGATAAAACCCTTATGTTCTGGCTCGCAGACAAAGAAATGTATTGGCATATGAGTAAAAACGACAAAAACGAAAGAATTGATAGAGCTATGGCTCTTCACAAAATGCTACGTTTTATTACCTATGCTGCAGGCGGTGAAGGATACTTAAATTTTATGGGTAACGAATTTGGTCATCCTGAGTGGATAGACTTTCCATGTGAGGGTAACGGTTGGTGTTATAAATATGCAAAGAGGCAATGGAGTTTAGTTGATAATCCTAACCAAAAATATGAGTATCTTAATAATTTTGATTCAGCTATGCTTAGTTTTTTAGCAAAGGATTCCTTGTATAAAGAACCTTCCCGACTTTTATTGGTTCATGAATCGAATAAAGTTTTAGCATTCGTCAAAGGGAATTTACATTCATTTTCTATTTTCATGCAAGCAATAGCTATGTACATACGTTGAATGATTTTTCATCCTTTAAAATAGTTTTTCATAGTGCCTGGGAGCGTTTTGGAGGTTTTGTAGATGAGATCTTAAATACAGGCTTACTGTGTAACGATGCTATTGTAGTAGACCGTAGAACAGCAGTTGTCATTGAATAATCGTACGCTAAGGAATATTAAGATTATTTGGTTCATTTAATGGTCTTAGATTACCCAATGATGCAATATTTTTCATGTTGAAGGTGTATTCCCCCAGGAAGTTTATATGTTCCCAATCCAAAGGTGACATATAGTTCAATAGTTCCTCATTCAAGGCGTTCTTTTCCTTTAAATACTCAATTGCTTTTTCAAGATAGACTGTATTCCAAACGCTTATAGCATTGATGATTATATTCAAGGCACTGGCTCTTTGCAGTTGGTCTTTGATAGCTTTTTCTTGAAGTTCTCCGCGCTTGCCGAAGAATATCGCTCTGGCTAATGCATTTGTGGCTTCACCCTTATTCAGTCCTTTCTGAATCCTACGGCGTAGAGCTTCATTGGAAATATAATCAAGAATGAAAATTGTCTTTTCTATTTTACCCATTTCTTTAAGGGCTGCTGCAAGTTTATTCTGTCTCGAATAGGAACCAATCTTACTCATTATGAGAGAACCAGATACCTTACCCTCTCTGATGGAGTGGGCTAGTCTCAGAACATCATCAAAGTTTTCCTGAATGAGCTTTGTATTTATCTTTGCCTTTAAAATTTTTTCAATTTTAGGGAAATCAGAAGGCTTATTGAAAGTGAATAAATCCAAGTCTGCCAAATCCCTGAGTCTTGGAGCAAATCTAAACCCAAGAAGGTGGCATAGTCCGAATACTTGGTCACTGTACCCTGCGGTGTCGGTGTAATGCTCCTGTATTTCTAAATCTGTTTCATGGTGCAGCAAGCCATCTACAAAATGAATCGCATCCCTTGTATTTGTGTTTACTACCTGAACATAGAAGGAAGAAAACTGGTCACTTACCCATCTGTAAATAGTTGCCCCTTTACCTGAGCCGTAATGAGGGTTGTGAACTGAATTCAGGGCATTAACTCCAATTAGAACTCGCATACCGTCACTTGATGATGTTATACCTTCCCCCCAATAGGTAGGTAAAATCAACGAGTGATGGAAGTTGACAAGAGTTGCCTGAGCTTTATTAAAAGCATCATCATACATACGCCATTCAACGGTATTTGCCATTTTGTAATAAGTAATTCCGGGTGTGGCTTCTGCCATTTTTACAAGACCGACATTCGTTCCCATTGCCATAAGTGCAGCCATTATAATAGGCTTTTCATCTTCCTTTGGCTTCTTTCCAGTGGAAATATGTATGAATTGTTCATCAAAATTAGTCCAGTTTGATACTTCAAGTAACAAGTCAGTAAGCTTGATTCTTGGCAGCATACTGTAAAGCAAACGACTAAAGGCTTTTGCTTCTTCAGGAGTATCCTTTTCAAGCCTTCTCACATGAATTTCACCATTTTCTATAGTAATTCCGTCCAGTCCGTCAGCACTTCTTGATACATATTTCAGCCTTTCATTCAACGATTGTATTCTTTCCTGAATGTACGTATCATAAGAAGTACTTACAGCTAATCTTATTCCGGTGTTACGTGCTACATCCCATTCATCTTTTGAAAATAAGTAATCATCAAAGTCTTTGTATTGCCTACTTCCAACAACAGATACGTCACCTGAACGAATACAGTTTTTTAATGCTGTAAGAGCTGCAAGCTCATAGTATTGTCTGCTAATGGTTCCATCCGATTGCAACACGTGTTTTATCCATCTCATGGGAACAAAGGATATGGGTGCATCCTGAGGAACAATTCTTTTTTTAGTTTCGTTCATTTCATTGATTATATTCAAAGCATCTACCAAAGGCGTAGCTGACTTATTGGATTTAAATTTTAAGCATTTCAATAGTGTTGGGGTATACTTTCGAAGGTAACTAAACCTATTGGAAAGTAAATCAAGGTAGTCATAGTCTACAGGCCGTGCAAGCTTGTCTGCTTCTTCCCCTGAAGTAACAAGCTTATCCCAGGACATTACTGAAGCTTCTATGGTTTGGAAAGGGTCTAGTCCTTCACTTCTTGCCTTAACCAATGCTTTTACCAGGCTGGCATAATAAACTACCTTTTCATTCAGAGCTTTTCCATTTTGTATCTGCATTTCTTGCTGTGCTTTTCTCCCAGTAGACAATAAACTGTTCATTTGCCTCTCATGTATTTCTATAGCTTGATCAACCAAGTCCTGACTCAAATCAATCAAGTAGATAGTAAGTATGGCATAGCGTTTGGATTCTTCAAATTTCTTGAATGCATACGGTTCATACCTTGCCCCAAGCCTTGATAATTGTCTTAGCCTATTTGGGTGAATTCCTGATGTCTGAATGCTGAGGTTTAGGCTACGGACATATTCAATCCTTTCTATTACCTGCAGGAATGTTTCAGGAGAATGGTTTCCCGGCACTTCCTTCAGCCATGCCAAACGGGTTATCCCTTTTTCTATTTTCGCATTGAGAAGGCTTTCCAACCTTCTTTTTTGTTCTTCATTTACACAGTCGTTGACGGTCTTATATATTTTTGTTTCAGCCTTGTTACGAACCTCCCATACAATTCTTTCTACTGTAGTAATTGCAGGTATGATAATCTTATTATTACGCAATTCATCCAGTGCGGTTTTTATAAGATATAAGGAATTTCCGTTCTCAAAGGAATAGGGAATAAGGTTGTGTGCTATTTCTCGGTACTCTTTTGACGAAAAGCTTTTATATCCGTATTCCTGGCGTATTTCTTCAAGGTGTTCACGCTTTGTAGGCTCTCTTTGGGGATATAATGAAAAATCATCGGGATTTACATTAATCTGTCTTGCGATATATTCAAGTACTGTGTAGGGAATACTGTCAATTTCAATCAAAGGCCATCCAGGATAGCGAAGTACACTTAATTGAACAGCAAATCCAAGCTTGTTATGGCTTCTCCTGTGGCGGTTAATAATTTCTATATCATGCTGCGAAAATGAATAGTATGCTGCCATCTCCCTGGCGTTCAAATCAGACGGAATCTGTTTAAGCTCCTGCCGTTGTTCTTCTGTTAAAAGCTCTCTACTCTTCAAGTACCTCATAAATTAACCTCCGTTAATCAAAAAACTATAGTTTTATGATACAGTAAATGCGGACGAGAAAAGTACCTCTAATATAGCAATGTTTCGTCGCAAATATGTCTCACAAGATTTGATACTTTTTTGAGACATTGTATAATACAGTTATCTTTTTTGTCAAAGAAAGGATAATTAAAATGAATATATCTTACGAGAGAGTCTCAACAATTAAGCAAGATGAAAGAAGGCAAGAATTAAGCTTTGATAATTATAAGATAGATAAAAAGTATATTGATAAGGCGACCGGAAAAAACACCGATAGGCCACAATTAAATAAACTGATGCTTGAAGTAAGAAAAGGTGACAATATCTATGTTGAGAGTATTAGCAGACTTGGAAGAAATGTTGATGACCTTCGTAACCTTACTGAGTATTTTAAAGAAAAAGGTGTAACTATTCATTTTTTAAAAGAAGGCTTCAATACAAATGGGAATATGTATAAGTTTTTGCTTACTATCCTTGGAGCAGTTGCCGAAATGGAAAGAGAGATCATTGTTGAAAGGGTGAGAGAAGGTATTGAAAAGGCAAAAAAGTTTGGAACTAAAAGTGGCTTATCTATAGGCAGACCTGAAAGAACCTTAACAAAAGAGTTCGAAAAGTATTATAAAAAGTGGAAGGACAAAGAGATTACGGCAATAGAATTTGCAAAGTTGATAGGTGTAAGCAGGGCAACACTCTATAGATACATTAAGGAGTACAAAAGAAGATAGAGCAGATTCACTATATCTCCTTAGCGTACAAATTCAGGGCGTTTTTAAGAAGTATGAGTTCTTAGCGTACGATTTTTGCAAAAATCTGCCCATACCCCTAAATCTTATATTGTTAATTAGTTCGCACTCTATAATTTTAGTGTATTGCCTACCTCCAATTACACGAAATTTTTATTTCGTGTAATTACTTGTTTTAAATTTTCCACCCTCCTAGCGTTGATTTTTACCTTTATAGGTTTTGGTTTAATATAGTCAGTATAATTTTCACATTCAATTTTAGAATGCCTGTATTGGCATTTTAAACACCTATGCTTTTCAGCACATTTTATTTGAGTACAAAAACAACATTTGCACCAGTAACATATATCATTCCAAAAACCCATTACGAAACCTCTTTAATGCATTCCTGAATAAATTCAATATTCAAGTAATCCGACCTAACCAATTCACCAGTATCCAAATTAACAGCTTCAATACCTGAACTAAGTTTAATCAGCCTAATATCAGTAAGTGCTTCAAAAGATGACGTCTAGCTATATCACGATCATTGCGATAAGCTAATGGTGTCATTTTTTGAAGCACTTTTTATGTTTATGATTCAGCCTGCATTCTTCCGGTAAATCCTTTGACCAAGGCAGGTACTTGTCCAGAAGTTCTGGGTGGTTTTTAAAATCTGTATTAGGCATTGCTTCAAGGATATATTTTAGATACTCATACACGTCCAAAATATTTGCTTTGGCAGATTCCACCAATGTATAAAGGATCGCATTAGCAGTTGCTCCCCTTGGAGTGTCAGCAAAAAGCCAGGCTCTTCTTGCCACGGCATATGGTTTGATATTTGCCTCACAAAGATTGTTTGAGATGGGAAGTCTTCCGTCTTCTAGAAATGTTTCAAGATACTTTTTCTGATTCTTAGCATAATTTAGAGCTTTTGTCAGGTTCTCATTTGTAGTAGAAATTGCAGAGGTCTCTTCAACCCATGACCAAAAGGCATCAAGAATGGCGCGTGACGCCTCCTGACGCTTCTCTTTCTTTTCGTCATATGACAGTTCCTTTATCTCATCTTCCACTTTGAAGAGAAGATTGATGAATTCCCTTCCTTCAGCTCCTTTGGAACCCGAGATCTCTTTTCCTTTATTGTCCAGCGGAATACTTTCTATGAAATAGCGTCGACAATGAGCCCAACAAAGATTTCTTTTAATGTTCTCCGCTTTCTCATAAGCACTATACGCATCCGTGGTTAGATATCCATGAAACCCTTGTAATAGTTGCTTTGCAACATCACCGCTTCGGCTTCTGGAATAGTGGAAGAAAGCTGCCTTGATCTCTTCACAAGCTGCACTTCGCATGACCCACATGAAAGAATCACTGCTAGCTTGTTTGCCTTCTTCCTTATTACACTGGATTCTTGTTTCATCCATGTGAAGGACTTCGCATTTTAAAAGCTCCTCATGAATCCGGTTGTAAATCGGAGCCAGCCATTCTTCACTACACCGAATCGTCCAGTTTGCCATATTAGATCTTGGTAGCACCATACCTATACGGTACCAATCGTTCTCTTGACGGTTGAAAGGAATCCCCATTGCAAACTTCTGATACATGACTTGTGCCACAAGGGATGCAGTTGCTATGGAGTGTGGCAGAACTGAAGTTGGAACCGCAGCTTTCTGGAAATGGTCTTTGGGATTTTCGCTACCTTCATTTCCACAGTTGGTACACTTAGCAACTTCCTGGAGAACCTGTACTACTTTCAGTTTTGACGGAATAAATTCCACTTCTGTGCGTACAAGCTTTTTACCAATGACTTTCAGTTCTGCTCCGCACAAGGGTGACTGTAGTTGTGTACCCCCGTATTACATACCGGGGGTTAAAATAAACTTTTCCGTCTACGCGAACTTTCGGCGGGTGTTACTTAGAACCCGCCATAAATTTCTAAAGAATTAAAAGCATTTGTAAGTACAATGATTGTTCGTGCTGTGCGGTACCGTCCGCGCTCTGGTTTAATGCCAACTGTACTTTTACCCCGCACTAATAATTTATATACTATTCAAAGTTCGTGCCCCCCGCATCCTTGTTATTACGAAGCGCAATTTACTGCACGCATCCGTCATCTTCTAAAGGAATAAAGGGATGTTGCTGTCATTGTGCTAAAATAGAACCTTTATTCACTCGACTATTACGCTACGCTCCATTGACGTCTATCAAAGTACGAACGCGTTGTCACCAATTAACAAAGGCTAGTACCTTATACCCGCGATGTTAATTTTTGCCCCTTTTCGTTTCGCGAGATAGCCTTTAAGCGAAATGACTTTTTTGTGTTATAACATAGTATTTAAGCAAGTTTGGAGCTATTTACAATTTCGCGTCCATGGGGAGTGTTACAAGAAAACTCCCCAAACAATTTGTATTAAACGGCAAGGGCGGAAAGGCGAACCGCTTCGCTTCCTGTTCGCCTATTTTCCGCCCCTTCCCTTTCCCGTAATCCCAAATCCTCTAAAAGTTTTCTTCTTTGTTCCGTAAGATCAGGAATCCTATTCATATCTTTTTTGGTTGTTTTATAGAAGTAGTCTAACGGAAATTGACCTAAAGAGTTGTTTTTAATGAATTCCTTTTCAATTTCAAGTATAGTCTGCTTTTCATCAAAGCCGACTTCTTTTGCATCACGTCCAATTGTTATATAACCCCTTGCAAACATTTCTACGAGTGCCATTCTCAACGCTTTTTGGTTATTATCCATGTTAATGACCTCCATATTTTTTAATGATTATGCCGTTAAATTCATTTTAATTGTAATGCCGTTAAAAATAAAGTATAATTAACGGTAATGCCGTTAAATTATTGTTAATACTCTTCGTTTTTCTGAGGAATAATAGATTATTCTATAAAACTCAAATATAATTATAGTGAGGTGTTTAACATGCTTAATGAAAATCTTAAGAAAATCAGAAAAGAAAAAGGCTTAACACAAGTGCAGTTAAGCGAAATATTAGGAATTGCACAAACAACATATGCAGGATACGAAACCGGAAGATACGAACCAGATATAGGGGTAGTGGGAGCATCCGTGTCACCAGGGGCAAAGTAAATGGTAATATTTCACAATCATAGTCGTTCCATTTTATCTATTAGTTTCTTTTTATCTGGATTTGTGTATAGAAGAGTGGTATGAATATTTGAATGTCCTGCCTGATTTGCAACCTCATGAGCCAACATACCTTTTTCAAGTGCATTAGTACAAAAAAAGTGTCTTAGTTGGTGAGGTGTAATACTATTACTATATTTTTTAAAGATTCTATTTACGGTAGTTCTATCAAGCTTTTTGTTTTTTCTACTTACAAATAAATAATTAGAACCATTAGCCGTAGAAATATTACTTCTGACTTTTAAATATTCTTTGACCGCTGTAATAACTTTACTATTGAGCATTACTGAGCGTTGTTTGTCTCCTTTTCCAGTCCGGATAATGCATTCCTTACCATCTAAATCGAAATCATCCATTTTTATATTTAATGCTTCTGATATTCGCAGACCTGTATAAGCAAGAAATACCATCAAGGCGTAATTACGAAGGTTTTTACTCTCAAGGATTGATTGTAAAAACTGTTTTACTTCTGTTTCTGTAACTTTCGTAGGTGATGCATATTGTAACTGAATTTTTATTTTATCATTATTTTCAATGGCAATTTCTTTCTGAATATTTTTATAAACTAAATAATGGTTATACTTTAAAAGGCTGCTTAATTTATGGTTTATGGTCTTGGCGTTGTTTCGTTTTATATTTTGAAGGTAACTTTTATACTCTAAAATATCTTGTCTTATTATGATAGTAAAATCTTTTGAAAATGTCTCATGAAACCATTTATTATAATCTCTAATATCTGCTATATATCCTTTTATGGTATTAGTACTTTTATTTTCATTTTTTAGAAAATTAGCAAACTCTTCAATATCCATATATTCAATCACCTTTATTTTTCATAGATTTAAATTCTTTAGTAATATTATCATAATTAAGATCCTAGTTTTATATTTGGTCTTTTTTATAGATTATTTATTTTCATTTGGGCTAACCATCTTAAGAACAATGTT